>NZ_JBFAYB010000010.1:98688-135871 GCF_040681075.1 Streptomyces sp. NPDC051907
ACGGACGAGCCGACGACGGACCCGACGGGGAACCCGGCAGACCCGGGCGAGAACAACGGCTGAGGACGCACGCGGGGGCTGCGGCGACTTCTCGCCCGGCCCCCTCTGCTCCTTGTCGCCCCGGCCCGCTCTGCTCCTCGCGAGCTCCTCTCGACGTCGAGCCTCCCCGGGACGCGGGCTCCCAGGAGTCCGACTCCCTGAAGGCCGACTCCCTGAAGGCCGACTCCCTGGACGCCGGCCCGTGCCCACGGCCGCTCAACCTGCGCGCTAGGCCGACGCCATGAGTGAGCGCCATAGGCGTCCGCGTTCCGTCCGCCCATAGCGGTCGCGGCGGGCGGGCGGTCAGTCCGTGAAGGCGTCCCGCACCGCTTCGTACTCTCTCGTCCACCACACCGCCAGGGCCGACGCCGCGGGGAACTGCGGGTCGGCCCTTCGGTCGTGGAGCTGGTAGCGCCAGCGCAGTATCCAGAAGTCGTTGAGGCGCTCCCACCACACCCGGTGCACCGCCGCCGCCAGCTCCGCCGCGTCGGCGGCGGCCGCGTCGCGGTAGGCCCGCGCGTAGGCCCGCACCTTCGTCAGCTCCAGCTCGCCCTCCGGCTGGACGAAGAAGATCGCCGCCGCCCGCACGGCCTCCTCCGCCCGCGGCTGGACGCCCAGCCGGTCCCAGTCGACGATCGCCGCCGGCTCGGCGCCCCGGTAGAGCAGGTTCAGCGGGTGGAAGTCGCCGTGCACCCAGCCGCCCGCGGAGCCCGGCGGGGGCCTGCGGTCCGCGTGGCGCCTCAGCAGGGTCCGCCGCTCCAGGAGGCGGTGCTCGGCCAGGGTGTCGAAGGGGTCGCGGGGCCTGGACCGCCGTGCCAGGCCCAGCAGTTCGTCGATCAGCGCGAAGGTCTCCTCGGGGTCCGCGCTCTCGTATTCGTACTCCCTGCGCTCGGTCCGGTCCACCTCCATGACCTGCTCCAGACAGGTGTGGACGAGACCCAGGAGGGCGCCGAGCCGGCGGGACTGGAGGGTCGTGAGGTGGGCGCCGTCGCGGTGGCGGCCGTCGACCCAGGGGTGCAGGGCGTAGCACCGCCCGCCGATCACCGCGACCGTGTCGCCCTGCGCGTCCTCGACGGGCGGCGCGACCGGCACGCCCAGCTGCTGGAGCCGCTGGGTCGCGCGGTGCTGGCGGGCGATGGCCTCGCGGTCGCCGTCGAGGTGGTGCTTGAGGAAGTACGCGCCGCGCGTGGTGGCCAGCCGGTAGCCGCGGTTGAGGAGTCCCTGGGTGACGGGCTCGCAGGATAGCGGTTCGCCCGTGTCCTCGTAGCGGCGCAGCAAGTCGCCGACGGGTGGGGCAGTAGCAAATGAGCGCGACACTCGCCAGATGTTAGATCACGCAGCGTGGCCGAGTGGCGGCCTTCCAGATAATCGAGAAAGTGCACGGCGACGAACCGCGGAGCGGTCCGCGGGAAGACCGGGTCGCAGGGCTCGCCGTCCCCGTCCTCTCGCCGGAGCAGGGTGCCGGTTGCGCGTCAGTGACCCGTACGGGTCAGCCCGATCGGGTGATGTTGCGCGGCCCGGGACGCGCTCCCTCAGCGGCGGGCTGCAACCGGCGGGCCGCAGCCGTCCGGGCCGGTCAGTGGCGCCAGCGTCTCGTTGGCGCTGGCGCTTCAGTGCTTCCGGCGCTTCGGTCGTGCCAGCGCCTCAGTCGTGCCCGCCTCAGTGGTGCTTGGCCTCCGCCTGCACCCGCGCCACGAACGCCGCGGCCTGCGAACGGCGCGCCATCCCCAGCTTGGAGAGCAGGCCGGAGACATAGTTCTTGATCGTCTTCTCGGCGAGGTGCAGCCGCTCGCCGATGGCGCGGTTGGTCAGGCCCTCGCCGATCAGATCGAGGATCCGGCGCTCCTGGTCGGTCAGGCCCGCCATCCGGGCGTCGGGCCTGGGACCGGCGCCCTCGCGCAGCCGCTCCAGCACGCGGGCGGTCGCCGTCGGGTCCAGCAGCGACTTGCCCGCCGCCACGTCCCGCACCGCCGTCAGCAGCTCGTCCCCGCGGATCGCCTTCAGGGCGTAACCCGACGCGCCCGCCATGATCGCGTCGAACAATGCCTCGTCATCGGCGTACGAGGTGAGCATGAGGCATTTGATGTCCTCGTTATGGGAACGAATCTCCCGACAGACCTCCACGCCGCTGCCGTCCGGCAGCCGGACGTCCAGAATGGCCACGTCCGGATTGGTCGCAGGGATCCTGACCAGGGCGTCTGTCGCCGTGCCCGCCTCGCCGACGATCTCGATATCGCTCTCCAGGGAGAGCAGTTCATGGACGCCGCGTCGGACGACTTCGTGGTCGTCCAGGAGAAAAACAGTGATATTTCGTTCTTCGCGCACGGATGCAGTCTCACACATCGGCTCTTCCCGTGTCCGGGGCGCCCGGGATAACGTGCCGGTGTTCCGGCGGCCTGCAAGGCTGTGACCAGTGGTTGTTCCCGTATTTCTCGATTTACTTGGAAATCCAAGCAAAATCGCAGGTCAAATGGGGTTTCGCAGTAATGCGACCCACTGGGTAACGTGCCTTTGGCAGGGCGCTCGCCGGGGCACCTGTCACGCCTGTTCCCGACACACGCCCAGCAGTGCACCCACCCCGTGCACGGGCACGGATACAGGTGAGCCGCACTGGTTCCCGGCGGACCCCGGGGGCCGGACCGACGGAGGAGCACGCACGTGACCGTGGAGAGCACTGCCGCGCGCAAACCGCGACGCAGCAGCAAGCGCGTGAGCGCCGCGAAGAAGCCGCAGAGTTCCGAGCCCCAGCTCGTACAGCTGCTGACGCCTGAAGGGGAGCGCGTCGAGCACCCCGAGTACGAGAGCTACGTTTCGGATCTTTCTGCAGAATCGTTGCGGGGGCTGTACCGGGACATGGTCCTGACCCGCCGCTTCGACGCCGAGGCCACCGCTCTCCAGCGGCAGGGCGAGCTCGGCCTGTGGGCGTCCCTGCTGGGCCAGGAGGCCGCGCAGATCGGCTCGGGCCGCGCCCTGCGCGACGACGACTATGTCTTCCCGACCTACCGCGAGCACGGCGTCGCCTGGTGCCGCGGGGTCGACCCGACCAACCTGCTGGGCATGTTCCGCGGCGTGAACCACGGCGGCTGGGACCCCACCGTCAACAACTTCCACCTGTACACGATCGTCATCGGCTCGCAGACGCTGCACGCCACCGGCTACGCCATGGGCGTCGCCAAGGACGGCGCGGACTCCGCCGTCATCGCCTACTTCGGCGACGGCGCGTCCAGCCAGGGCGACGTGGCGGAGTCGTTCACCTTCTCCGCGGTGTACAACGCCCCGGTGGTGTTCTTCTGCCAGAACAACCAGTGGGCCATCTCCGAGCCCACCGAGAAGCAGACCCGGGTGCCGCTCTACCAGCGCGCACAGGGCTTCGGCTTCCCCGGCGTCCGCGTCGACGGCAACGACGTCCTCGCGTGCCTGGCCGTGACCCGGTGGGCGCTCGAGCGGGCGCGCCGCGGCGAGGGCCCGACGCTGGTCGAGGCGTTCACCTACCGGATGGGCGCCCACACCACCTCGGACGACCCCACGAAGTACCGGCACGACGACGAGCGGGCGGCCTGGGAGGCCAAGGACCCGATCCTGCGGCTGCGCACGTACCTCGAGAACGAGATCCTCGACAAGGGCGAGGTCGAGGGCTTCTTCGCCTCCCTCGAAGAGGAGAGCGACCAGCTCGCCAAGCGGGTGCGCGAGGCGGTGCGGGCCATGCCCGACCCGGACGACATGGCGATGTTCGACCACGTCTACGCGGACGGGCACGCGCTCGTCGACGAAGAGCGCGCGCAGTTCGCCGCGTACCAGGCGTCCTTCGCCGAGGAGGGCAAGTAACCATGGGCGTACAGAAGCTTCCCCTCGCCAAGGCGCTCAACGAGTCGCTGCGCAAGGCCCTGGAGACCGACCCCAAGGTCCTGATCATGGGCGAGGACGTCGGCAAGCTCGGCGGCGTCTTCCGGGTCACCGACGGGCTGCAGAAGGACTTCGGCGAGGACCGGGTCATCGATACCCCGCTCGCCGAGTCGGGCATCGTCGGCACGGCCATCGGCCTCGCGCTGCGCGGCTACCGCCCGGTCGTGGAGATCCAGTTCGACGGATTCGTCTTCCCCGCGTACGACCAGATCGTCACGCAGCTCGCCAAGATGCACGCCCGTGCCCTCGGCAAGATCAAGATGCCGGTCGTCGTCCGGATCCCCTACGGCGGCGGCATCGGCGCGGTCGAGCACCACAGCGAGTCCCCCGAGGCGCTCTTCGCGCACGTCGCGGGCCTCAAGGTGGTCTCGCCGTCCAACTCCTCGGACGCGTACTGGATGCTCCAGCAGGCCATCCAGAGCGACGACCCGGTCGTCTTCTTCGAGCCCAAGCGGCGCTACTGGGACAAGGGCGAGGTCGACGTCGACGCGATCCCCGGCCCGCTGCACACCGCCCGGGTCGCCAGGGCCGGCACGGACCTCACGCTCGCCGCGTACGGACCGATGGTCAAGGTCTGCCTCGAGGCCGCCGCGGCCGCCGAGGAGGAGGGCAAGTCGATCGAGGTCCTGGACCTGCGCTCGATGTCCCCGATCGACTTCGACACCGTCCAGACGTCGGTCGAGAAGACCCGCCGGCTGGTCGTGGTGCACGAGGCCCCCGTCTTCTACGGCTCCGGCGCGGAGATCGCCGCTCGCATCACCGAGCGGTGCTTCTACCACTTGGAGGCCCCGGTGCTGAGGGTCGGCGGCTACCACGCCCCGTACCCGCCGGCACGGCTGGAAGAGGAATACCTGCCGGGCCTGGACCGCGTGCTCGACGCCGTCGACCGCTCGCTCGCGTACTGAGGAGTGCCGTGAACATGACTGACACTTCCACTCGCTTCCGCGAGTTCAAGATGCCCGACGTCGGCGAGGGGCTCACCGAGGCCGAGATCCTCAAGTGGTACGTCCAGCCGGGCGACACCGTGACGGACGGCCAGGCCGTGTGCGAGGTCGAGACGGCGAAGGCGGCCGTCGAGCTGCCGATCCCCTATGACGGGGTGGTGCACGAGCTCCGCTACGAGGAGGGCACGACCGTCGACGTCGGCATGTCGATCATCACGATCGACGTGGCCCCCGGCTCCGACGCCGAGCCCCCGGCCGCCGCCGCGCCCGCCGCCGCCGCGCCCGTCGCGCCCGCGCCGGCCGTCGAGGCCGTCGAGGAGGAGGCCGAGCCGAAGGGCCGCCAGCCCGTTCTCGTCGGCTATGGCGTCGCGGAGACCTCCACCAAGCGCCGCCCCCGCAAGGGGACGGCCACGGCGGTCCCGGAGCAGAGCGCGGCCGCGGCCGCGGTCCAGGGCGAGCTGAACGGCCATGGCGGCTCCGTCGCCGCGGCCCGCCCGCTGGCCAAGCCGCCGGTGCGCAAGCTCGCCAAGGACCTCGGCATCGACCTGGCGACGGTCACCCCGACCGGTCCTGACGGCGTCATCACCCGCGAGGACGTGCACGCGGCGGCGGCCCCCGCCGTCGAGCAGGCCCCGGCGCCCGCCGTGGCCGCGCCCGCGGCCGAGGCGCCTATGGGCGCCGCGGCGCCCATGGCCGTCGCCGGCGGCGCGCGGGAGACCCGCGTGCCCATCAAGGGCGTACGGAAGGCCACCGCGGCCGCCATGGTCGGCAGCGCCTTCACCGCGCCGCACGTCACCGAGTTCATCACCCTCGACGTGACGCGCACGATGAAGCTGGTCGAGGAGCTCAAGGCCGACAAGGACATGGCGGGGCTGCGGGTCAACCCGCTGCTGCTGATCGCCAAGGCCCTGCTGGTCGCGATCAAGCGGAACCCCGAGGTCAACGCCGCCTGGGACGAGGCGAACCAGGAGATCGTCCAGAAGCACTATGTGAACCTGGGCATCGCCGCGGCCACCCCGCGCGGTCTGATCGTGCCGAACGTCAAGGACGCGCACGCCATGACCCTGCCGGAGCTCGCGCGCTCGCTCGGCGAGCTGGTCGCCACCGCCCGCGAGGGCAAGACGACCCCGGCGGCGATGCAGGGCGGCACGGTGACCATCACCAACGTCGGCGTCTTCGGCGTCGACACCGGCACGCCGATCCTCAACCCCGGCGAGTCCGCGATCCTCGCGGTCGGCGCGATCAAGCTCCAGCCGTGGGTCCACAAGGGCAAGGTCAAGCCGCGCCAGGTCACCACGCTCGCGCTCTCCTTCGACCACCGCCTGGTCGACGGCGAGCTGGGCTCCAAGGTGCTGGCCGACGTCGCCGCGATCCTGGAGCAGCCCAAGCGGCTGATCACCTGGGCGTAGCACGCGTACGACGAAGGGCCCGTCGCGGTGTGCGACGGGCCCTTCGTCGTGTCCTGCCTCGGGGGAGCGCCCCAAGGCGTGCCCCGGAGCTACTTCTTGAAGCCGTAGTCCATGAGCTTCTTCGCGTCCGCCGTCCGGTTGGCCTCCGACGTCGAGGCCAGCACCGTGCCGATGACCGTCTTGCCGTTGCGGGTCGCCGCGAAGACCAGGCAGTACTTCGCCTGCGGGCCCGAACCGGTCTTCACGCCGATGGCGCCGCTGTAGCTGCCGAGCAGCTTGTTCGTGTTCGTCCAGTCCATGTAGCGGTAGCCGCCGGACTTCGTGGTGACCTTCTGGCGGGTGGACTTTGTCTTCACGATGGTGCGGAACGTGGAGTTCTTCATCGTGCTGCTCGCGATCTTCGTGAGGTCGCGCGGCGTCGAGTAGTTCGAGCCGTTGCCGATCCCGTCGAAGGAGTCGAAGCGGGTGTTCTTCAGACCGAGGTCCTTGGCGGTGGTGTTCATCTTGCCGATGAACGACTTCACCCGGGCCTCGCGCGTGGAGCCCGTGCCGAACTTGTCGGCGAGGGCGTACGCGGCGTCGCAGCCGGACGGCAGCATCAAGCCGTACAGCAGCTGACGGACCGTGACCTTGTCGCCGACGATCAGACGAGCCGAGGAGGCGCTCTTGGAGACGATGTAGTCGCTGTACGCCTTCTGGATCGTCACCTTGGAGTCAAGGTTGAGATTCTTCTGCGACAGCACCACCTTGGCCGTCATGATCTTGGTGGTGGATCCGGTGGCGAGGCGGGTGTCGGCGGCCTTGGTGAACAAGGTCGCCCCGGTGCCGTTGTTCATCACATAGCCGCCCTTGGCGACGATCTTCGGCGCCGGCGGCGCGGCGGCCTGCGCCTGGCTCGCGAACGCGCCGCTCGCGAGGACCGCGCCGGCGGCGACGGTCACGGTGACAGCGCGACGCATACCCTTGATGCCTATTTTCAAGTTTCGCTCCGAATGCACCAAAAATCCTGAAATACCCCTGGAGTGCGACCGCATGAGGGCGCCGCTCGCTGAAGAGACTCACGAGACGGCCCCAGGGATGTACGCGTATCGCGATACGGACGGATCTTATCGATGCACCTGTGTTGTATCTAAGCTGTGCGCATGCCTGCCGCGCCCGTGAGACAGCCCCCTGCCGCCGACCGTGTGTACATGCACATCAAGCAAGGCGTCCTGGAACGGCACTACGAGGGCGGGACCCTGCTCACCGAGGGCGAGCTCGCCGAGGCCGTGGGCGTCTCCCGCACCCCGGTGCGCGAGGCCCTGCTCAAACTCGAGGTCGAAGGGCTCATCAAGCTCTACCCGAAGAAGGGCGCCCTGGTCCTCGCCGTCTCCGCGCAGGAGATCGCGGACGTGGTCGAGACCCGGCTGCTGGTCGAGGAGTTCGCCGTGCGCAAGGCCGTGCCCGCCGCGCCCTGGCTGATCGCACGGCTCGAAGAGCTCCTGGAGGAGCAGAAGCTGCGCGCCGAGGCCGGAGACCTGGCCGCCGTCGCCGTGACCGACCGCTGCTTCCACGCCGAGATCGTCAAGAACGCGGGCAACGAGATCCTCTCCAAGCTCTACGACCAGATGCGCGACCGCCAACTGCGCATGGGCGTCGCCGTGATGCAGTCCCAGCCGGACCGGATCGCCAAGAACATCGCCGAGCACGCCGAGATCCTCCAGAAGATCAAGGACGGCGACGCCGAAGGGGCCGCCGCCTGTGTGCGCGGGCATCTGAGCTGGGTCAAGGTGCTGGTCCGGGGTGAGGACCGGTGAGCACCCCCGCCGCGACGCTGCCCGGCGACCCGCCGGGCGGCCGCCGCGCCGCCGCGGTCTGGGGCATAGGCGTCGCCGTCTACTTCGTCGCCGTCATCTTCCGCACGTCGCTCGGGGTCGCCGGCCTCGACGCCGCCGACCGCTTCGACGTCAACGCCTCCGCCCTGTCCACCTTCTCCATCCTCCAACTCCTCGTCTACGCCGGGATGCAGATACCCGTCGGCCTGATGGTCGACCGGCTCGGGACCAAGAAGGTCCTCACCCTCGGCGTGGTGCTGTTCACCGTCGGGCAGCTGGGCTTCGCGCTCTCCCCCTCGTACGGAACGGCCCTCGCCTCCCGCGCGCTGCTCGGCTGCGGCGACGCGATGACGTTCATCAGCGTCCTGCGGCTCGGCTCGCGCTGGTTCCCGGCCCGGCGCGGACCGCTCATCGGACAGGTCGCCGCGCTCTTCGGCATGGCCGGCAACCTCGTCTCGACCATCTTCGTCTCGCGCCTGCTGCACGGCGTCGGCTGGACCGCCACCTTCGCGGGCAGCGCGGCGGCCGGCCTGGTGGTGCTGGTGCTGCTGTCGCTGTTCCTCAAGGACCACCCACAGGGGCACGAGCCGCCGCCCGCCCAGCACGCCGGATCCGCGTTCGTACGCAAGCAGATCGCCGACTCCTGGCGCGAGCCGGGCACACGGCTGGGCATGTGGGTGCACTTCACCACCCAGTTCCCCGCCATGGTGTTCCTGCTGCTGTGGGGGATGCCGTTCCTGGTCCAGGCGCAGGGCCTGTCCCGCGAGAGGGCGGGCGAGCTGCTGACCCTGGTGGTGCTCTCCAACATGGTGGTGGGGCTGGTCTACGGACAGGTCATCGCCCGCCACCACGCCGCCCGGGTCCCGCTCGCCCTCGGCACGGTCGGGGCGACCGCGCTGGTCTGGGCGACCGCGCTCGCCTATCCCGGCGACCACGCCCCGATGTGGCTGCTGATCACCCTGTGCACGGTGCTCGGGGCGTGCGGACCCGCGTCGATGATCGGGTTCGACTTCGCCCGGCCCGCCAATCCGCCGGAGCGCCAGGGCACGGCCTCGGGGATCGTGAACATGGGCGGCTTCGTGGCCTCGATGACGACACTGCTGGCGGTGGGCGTGCTGCTGGACGCGACCGGAGACGACTACCGGATCGCGTTCGCGTCGGTCTTCGTGCTTCAGGCGCTGGGCATCGCACAGATCCTGCGGCTGCGCGCGCGGACGGTGCGCAGGGAACGCGAACGGCTGGCCCCGAGCCGGGTGGAGGCCGTGCACGTGCCCGTCTGACGGGGGCGTTCGACGTCAGCTCGACGTAGACGACGCAGCGGGCTACGGCGTGACCGCGAACTCGCGCAGGATCGCCTCGGCCATCTCCGTGTCCCCGTCCACCTTCAGCCTGTCCTGCACCGCGTTCGGCCGGACGCGGCCGCAGGCGAGCCGGACGTAGGTCTCCCAGTCCATGGCGAGGGTCGCCAGCGGGCCGAGCGAGGGCGAGCCGTCGATGCTGCCGCGACCGTCCGCGTCCACCCGCACGGTGCGCAGGAACTCGACGGGGCCGTGCACATCGAAGACGACGGCCGAATTGGCCGGGGCGCCCGCGCCCTTGGCCACGACCTTGGGAAGGGCCTCCAGGAGGACGTCCCGCGTGACGTACGCGCCAGGGGAGTCGAGGCTGCCCGGCTGGCCCAGCGTCGTCCGCAGATCCTGCTCGTGCACCCAGATGTCGAACGCGCGCATGCGCATGGCGAGTTCGAGGGTCTGCTCGGCGCCGAGCGGGGCGCGGACCATGGTGTCGGGGCTGCGGCTCTCGTTGCGCAGCTGACGGGCCCGGCGGATGATCGTGTACTCCAGCTCGGAGGTCATCTCCGGCGCGGTGTGGTGCCGGCGCACGTCGACCTGCATCTCCATGTAGCGGGCGAACTCGCTCCGCACATGGTAGAGATCGCGCGGCAGCGTGTGGATGGGCCGGGGATCGCCGAGCATCTCGCACTCCATGCCGATGACATGGGAGACGACGTCGCGCACCGACCAGCCGGGGCACGGCGTGGGCCGGTTCCACTCGCCTTCGACGAGTGGCTGCACCAACTCGGCTATCGATTCCACGGAGTGGGTCCAGGCGTCGGCGTAGGTCTGGAGGCTGGGATGGACGGTCACGGGACCCCTCGGCGGTTCTGCGGTGCGCGGGCTGGGCTGTCTGCTTCTGGGCTGCGTGGGAGGCTCGGCAGTTAAGTTACGCTGCCGGGCCTCACCCCGGCAGTGCTTTCGTGTGACGATCGTAGGCCCGTGCAGACGGGTCGAATGCCAGGACGGTGGTAGTGTGCGCGCCTCGCTCATTCAGATCGCAGTAGACCAGGGCGAATCGGTCCATTCCCGTAGGCAGCGCGTCGCGGCGCTGGTGCGCGAGCAGCGCGGGGCGGATCTGGTGGTCCTGCCCGAGCTGTGGCCCGTCGGGGCGTTCGCCTACGAGTCGTTCGCCGAGGAGGCGGAGTCGACGGCCGGGCCGACGTACACGGCGATGGCCGAGGCGGCGCGCGACGCCGGGGTCTGGCTGCACGCGGGCTCCATCGTCGAGAAGACGCCCGAGGGAACGCTCTACAACACCTCGCTGGTCGTCTCCCCCGCCGGCGAGCTGGCGGCGACGTACCGCAAGATCCACCGGTTCGGCTTCGACAAGGGCGAGGCGGTGATGATGGGCGCGGGCGAGGAGCTGTCGACCGTCTCGCTGCCGGAGCTGACGCTCGGCCTGGGCACCTGCTACGACCTGCGCTTCCCCGAGCTGTTCCGGGGGCTGGTGGACGCGGGCGCGCAGGCGTTCGTCGTCCCCGCCGGCTGGCCGGCCCGCCGCCGCGAGCACTGGACGCTGCTGGCCAAGGCCCGCGCGGTGGAGAACCAGGCGTACGTCCTGGCCTGCGGCACGGGCGGCACGCACGCGGGGGTCGAGCAGGCGGGCCACAGCATCGTGGTCGACCCCTGGGGCGAGGTGCTCGCCGAGGCGGGCGCAGGCGAGGAGGTCCTGACGGTGGAGCTGGACGCGGCGAAGGTTCAGACGGTGCGCGAGCAGTTCCCGGCGCTGAAGGACAGGCTGCTGGGCCTGGCGCCGCCCCACCGGGACTAGCGACGGGTCAGACGGTCAGGCGGTCGGTCGGTCAGTCGTCGTCGTCGGAATGGTCGGCCTCCTTCTCCGACATACGGATCACGCAGACGGCCACCGCGATCAGCAGCGCCGTGTCCGCGTCCTCCCGCACCACGTTCACGGCGTACGTCTCCCGCAGCTGGAACCACCTGCGGGAGATATGGGCCAGCAGCTCGCCGTCGTACTCGATCACGAACTCGCGGTCCAGGATCCGCCCGCTGACGTCCAGCTCGGTGCCCTCCACGAGGGTGACGCGGTAGTGGTTGCGCAGCAGGGAGAGCCGCTTGCGGCGGATCGTGGCGAGGGTGGAGCCGTCCCGCTCGATGGTCATCGCGCCCCGCAGGCTGATGAGCTTCTGCCGCAGGGTGACCAGCACCATGCCGTCGGGGTCCTTCAGCTCCAGGGTGTCCCGCAGGCGCAGCGCCTTGCCGTCGACGAGGAAGGCGTGGCGGCCGTTCTCCGTCTCGATCCAGTAGTCGTCGCCGATCGCGAAGATTTTGTCGCGTACGAGGTATTTCATGTCAGGAATGCGTACCCCGTAGCGTGCGGTTGGATGGGGGTATGGCTACACGTGCACGCGTTCGGGCCCCTGAGCTGATCGGCAAGGGCGGCTGGCTCAATACAGGCGACGTCCAGTACACCCTCGCTGACCTGCGGGGGCGCATTGTCATTCTCGATTTTTGGACGTTTTGCTGCATTAACTGTCTCCACGTCCTCGACGAGCTCCGCGAGCTCGAGGAGAAGCACCGCGACACCGTGGTGATCATCGGGGTGCACTCGCCGAAGTTCGTGCACGAGGCGGAGCATCAGGCGGTCGTCGACGCCGTCGAGCGGTACCAGGTGCACCATCCGGTGCTCGACGACCCGGAGCTCGCGACCTGGAAGCAGTACGCCGTGCGGGCCTGGCCCACGCTCGTGGTCGTCGATCCCGAGGGGTATATCGTCGCGCAGCACGCCGGCGAGGGGCATGCGCACGCCATCGAGAAGCTCGTCGAGGAGCTGGAGGCCGAGCACGGCGCCAAGGGGACGCTCCGGCGCGGCGACGGGCCGTATGTGCCGCCCGAGCCGGTCGCCACCGATCTGCGCTTCCCCGGCAAGGCCGTCCTGCTGCCCTCCGGGAACTTCCTCGTCTCCGACTCCACCCGGCATCAGCTGGTCGAGCTCGCGGCGGACGGCGAGAGCGTGGTGCGCCGCATCGGCGGCGACGGCGCGTTCAACGAGCCGCAGGGACTCGCGCTGCTGCCCGACGGGCGGGTCGCGGTCGCCGACACCGTGCACCACGCCGTCCGCGCCTTCGACCCCGCCACCGGCGCCGTCGAGACGCTCGCCGGCACCGGGAAGCAGTGGTGGCAGGGCTCGCCGACCAGCGGACCCGCCCTGGAGGTGGCGCTCTCCTCGCCGTGGGACGTGGCCTGGTGGGGCGGGAGGCTGTGGATCGCGATGGCGGGCGTGCACCAGCTGTGGACGTACGACCCGGAGACCGGCACGGTCGAGGTCGCCGCCGGCACGACCAACGAGGGGCTCGTCGACGGGCCGGCGGCCGAGGCGTGGTTCGCCCAGCCGTCCGGGCTCGCGGCGACCGAGGACCGGCTGTGGATCGCCGACTCGGAGACCAGCGCCCTGCGGTGGATCGACGCCGATCTGACCGTGCACACCGCCGTGGGGACCGGGCTCTTCGACTTCGGGCACCGCGACGGAGCGGCCGGCCAGGCGCTCCTCCAGCACCCGCTCGGCGTCACCGCGCTGCCCGACGGCTCGGTCGCCGTCAGCGACACCTACAACCACGCCCTGCGCCGCTACGACCCGGCGACCGGCGAGGTGACCACCCTCGCCACCGATCTGAGGGAGCCCAGCGACGCCGTCCTGGTCGGCGACGACATCGTGGTCGTCGAGTCCGCCCGGCACCGGCTGACCCGGCTGCGGCTGCCCGAGGAGGCGGTGCGCGTCGAGGCCGTCGCCCACCGCACCCAGCGCGCGGCCACCGAAGTCGCCCCGGGCGAACTCCGGTTGGACGTGGTCTTCCAGGCCCCGGCCGGCCAGAAGCTCGACACCCGGTACGGGCCCTCGACCCGGCTGCTCGTCTCCTCGACGCCGCCCGAGCTGCTGCGCGCCGGGGACGGCGCGGGCACGGATCTCAGCCGTGTGCTGGAGATCGACCCGGCGGTCGCCGAGGGCGTGCTGCACGTCTCGGCGATGGCGGCGTCCTGCGACGACGACCCGGAGAACGAGTACCCGGCCTGCCACGTCCACCAGCAGGACTGGGGCGTGCCGGTGCGGGTGAGCGCCGAGGGCGCCTCGCGGCTGCCTCTCGTGCTGGCCGGGATGGACGCCGAGGCGCCCTGACCGGCGAGCGGCACAGAGCGGTACGACGGGACGTGCGCGCACGAGCGGCCCGGCTGGACGTGCCCGTACGAGCGGCCCGACGGGATGTGCCCGTACGAGCGGCTCGGCTGGATGTGCCCGTACGAGCGGCTCGGCTGGACGTGCCCGTACGAGCGGCCCGGCTGGACGTGCGCGCGCGATCGGCTCGGCTGGATGTGGCCGCACGAGCGGCCCGGCTGGACGTGCCCGGGGGCCGCTGCCCGAACCGGCGGCCCCCCATCGCGCCCCTAGTGGAACAGGCCCTGCCGCGCAGGCGGGGCTGCCTCCGCGCCCGCGAGACAGCCCTCCACCCACAGTTCGGGGTTGTACGTCGCCTTCAGCCCGCCCCGCCCCTGCGCGCGCATCCGCTCGCAGCCGCCGGACAGGAGGTCTGCGACCTCCAGGCCCGTCCGGTCGTACTGCCGGACGCGGGTGCCCTGGACGAACCCCGACTCGTAGGCGACGTCGTCCGCCCACGGCGGCCGCTCGTTGTGCCGCTGGACGAGGAACCAGGACCCCGCCGTCAGCACCGCGATCGCGGCGGCGACGGCGAGGGCCAGAGTGCGGCGGGAGGGGCCCGCGCGGTGGGTGACGGCTGACTGAGGACCAAGCAGAACCATGGTCCTCACCCTGCCGCCGGCGCCCTTTCGCAGATGTTTCGCGGACGCCGGGCCCGCGCGCCAAACACCGGGCACCGTACGTCACTTGACGTCGACGCACCCCGAGACCGGGCGGCAGCCCCTGCTCGGGAGGCAGCCGCCGTTCAGCCGCTCAGCCCTCCAGGAACGCCGTCAGCGCGTTCGCCAGCAGATACGGGTCCTCGGCCCCGCACAGCTCGCGCGCGCTGTGCATCGACAGGATCGCGACGCCGATGTCGACGGTCTGGATGCCGTGCCGGGCCGCCGTGATCGGGCCGATCGTCGTGCCGCACGGCATCGCGTTGTTCGACACGAACGTCTGCCACGGCACGCCGGCCTTCTCGCAGGCCGCCGCGAAGACCGCGCGGCCGCTGCCGTCGGTGGCGTACCGCTGGTTCACGTTGACCTTGAGGATCGGGCCGCCGTTGGCGCGCGGGTGGTGCGTCGGGTCGTGGCGCTCGCCGTAGTTGGGGTGGACGGCGTGGCCGGTGTCGGAGGAGAGGCAGACCGTGCCGGCGAAGGCGCGCGCCCGGTCCTCGTACGAGCCGCCGCGCGCGAACACCGAGCGCTCCAGCACCGATCCGAGCAGCGGGCCCTCCGCGCCGGTGTCGGACTGCGAGCCGTTCTCCTCGTGGTCGAAGGCGGCGAGCACCGGGATGTACGGGAGGCTCTGCCCGGCCGCCGCGGCGAGCGCCGCCGTGCCGGCGTGCACGGAGATCAGGTTGTCCATGCGCGGTCCGGCCAGCAGCTCCCGGTCGCGTCCGAGGTACGCGGGCGGCTCGATGGCGTGGACCATCAGGTCCCAGCCGACGACCTCGCCCTGCGCGATGCCCGCCTCCTCCTCGAGGAAGTCGATCAGATCGCCCTCCGCCACCTCGCCCAGGCCCCAGATCGGCTGCATATGGCGCTGCCGGTCCAGCTTGAGGCCGTCGGTGTTGACGGAGCGGTCGAGGTGGACGGCGAGCTGGGGCACGCGCAGCAGCGCCCGGTCCACGTTCACCAGCTGGTGCGTGCCGTCGCGCAGGCTGAGCCGCCCGGCGAGGCCGAGGTCGCGGTCGAGCCAGGTGTTGAGCAGCGTCCCGCCGTAGACCTCGACGGCGATCTGGCGCCAGCCGTGGGCGCCGGTGTCGGGCAGCGGCTTGACCCGCAGATTGGGGGAGTCGGTGTGCGCGCCGACGATACGGAAGGGGGTGTGCGCCTGGGCGCCCTCGGGGACGTACCAGGCGATGATCGCCCCGCCTCGCAGCACATACCGGCCGCCGGCCGCGCCGTCCCAGGAGTCCGTCTCCAGCACCTGCCTGAAGCCGGCCTTCTCCAAGCGCTCCGCGGCGGCGGCCACCGCGTGGTACGGCGACGGACCGGCCGTCAGGAAGGACATGAGATCGTCGGTGTGGCCGCGGTCGAAGCGGGCGGGTCTGTGGCTCATGTGGTTCACGATAGTTGCGGCCCGCCTCCCGTGAGGGGGGGCGGGCCGATTCGTCTTTGTTATGAGGCGCAAAGAGCGCGAAGTGCGCCGGTGCCGCTGCTGCGTTGCAGGCGTTGCGTCCGCAGCGCCTGCAACGCCTGCAACTCAGCGGGCGACTAGAAGGCCGCCTCGTCCAGCTCCATAAGGGAGTTGTCGACGTTCTCGGCGAGCGCGCGCTCGACCGAGACGCCCGGCAGGACGTTGGCCGCGAAGAACTTCGCTGCCGCGATCTTGCCCTGGTAGAACGCGACGTCCTTGGCGGAGGCGTTCGGCAGCTTCTCCGCCGCGACGGACGCGCCGCGCAGCAGGAGGTAGGCCACGACGACGTCGCCGGAGGCCATCAGCAGGCGGGTGGTGTTCAGGCCCACCTTGTAGATGTTCTTGACGTCCTCGCCGGTGGCGATGAGGTCGTTCGTCATCGTGCCGACGATCGCCTCCAGGTCGACGGCGGCCTTGGCGAGCGCGTCGCGGGCCGGGGCCAGCTCCTCGCCGCCGGTGCCGACCGCCAGGAACTTCTTGATCTCCTCGGAGAGGGTGTTCAGCGCCTGGCCCTGGTCGCGGACGATCTTCCGGAAGAAGTAGTCCTGGCCCTGGATGGCGGTGGTGCCCTCGTAGAGGGTGTCGATCTTGGCGTCCCGGATGTACTGCTCGACCGGGTACTCCTGGAGGTAGCCGGAGCCGCCGAAGGTCTGCAGGGACTGGGCCAGCTGCTCGTACGACTTCTCCGAGCCGTAGCCCTTGACTATGGGCAGCAGCAGGTCGTTGAGCGCGATGAGCGACTTGGCGTCCTCGCCCGCCGCCTCCTTGAGGGCGATCTCGTCCTGCACGGAGGCGGTGTAGAGCACCAGGGAGCGCATGCCCTCGGCGTACGCCTTCTGCGTCATCAGGGCGCGGCGGACGTCGGGGTGGTGCGTGATGGTGACCTTGGGCGCGGTCTTGTCCGCGAAGTTCACCAGGTCCTGGCCCTGTACGCGCTCCTTGGCGTACTCCAGCGCGTTCAGGTAGCCGGTGGAGAGGGTGGCGATGGCCTTCGTGCCGACCATCATCCGCGCGAACTCGATGATCATGAACATCTGGCGGATGCCGTCGTGCTTGTCGCCGATCAGCCAGCCCTTGGCGGGGTGCTGGTCGCCGAAGGTCATCTCGCAGGTGTTCGAGGCCTTGAGGCCCATCTTGTGCTCGACGTTCGTGGCGTACACGCCGTTGCGCTCGCCCAGCTCGCCGGTCTCCCAGTCGAAGTGGTACTTCGGCACGAGGAAGAGCGACAGGCCCTTGGTGCCCGGACCGGCGCCCTCGGGACGGGCCAGCACGTAGTGGAGGATGTTCTCCTCCATGTCGTGCTCGCCGGAGGTGATGAAGCGCTTCACGCCCTCGATGTGCCAGGAGCCGTCCTCCTGCTCGACGGCCTTGGTGCGGCCGGCGCCCACGTCCGAGCCGGCGTCCGGCTCGGTGAGCACCATGGTGGAGCCCCAGCGCTTCTCGACGGCGATCTCGGCGACCTTCTTCTGCGCCTCGTTGCCCTCGGTGAAGAGGATGCCGGCGAAGGCCGGGCCGGAGCAGTACATCCACACGGCCGGGTTGGAGCCCAGCAGCAGCTCGGCGTAGCCCCAGATCAGGGAGCGCGGCGAGGTGGTGCCGCCGATCTCCTCGGGCAGCCCCAGGCGCCAGTACTCGGAGTCCATGAAGGCCTTGTAGCTCTTCTTGAAGGACGCCGGGACGGGCGCGGTGTTGGTCGCCGGGTCGAAGACCGGCGGGTTGCGGTCGGCGTCCGCGAAGGACTCGGCCAGCTCGTTCTCGGCGAGGCGGGCGATCTCTTCGAGGATCGACTTGGCGGTGTCGACGTCCATCTCCGCGAACGGGCCGGTGCCGTACAGCTTGTCGCGTCCGAGGACCTCGAAGAGGTTGAACTCGATGTCGCGGAGATTCGACTTGTAGTGCCCCATGGCGACGGCTCCGTTAAGGATCGGGAGAAGGATTGCTCATCCACGTACCAGTTAGTAGCTACGATGATGCTACCCGTCGGTAATAAGGCGCAACCCCTCCTGGTCATCTGTGACACGGCTCGCGGAGGGCGGACGGTTCCGCCGGGGCCTCGCGGGCGCGCGCCGGGCCGCCCGCCGCCGAGGCGGAGTCCGTCGTGGGCTGGGGCGGCGGGAGAGGGCTCGGGTCAGTACTCTTGCGGTCATGTACGGCTACGACCAGAATCCGGGCGCGCAGCAGCAGGGGTACGTACCGCAGCAGCCCCACTACAGCGAGCAGCCGCTGTACCCCGAGCCGTCCCCGCCGTCCCTCGCCGACGCCGTGCGGGCCTTCACCACCGCGACGCTCTCCGCCGAGGACTTCCAGCAGATCTTCGCGACCTCCAAGGTCTACTGCCCGCGCGGCGACAACCCGGGCTTCCTGGCGCTGCACAACACGCAGCAGCCGGTCATCCCCATGTTCACCACGCTCAAGGAGCTGCGCAGGTACGCGGGCAAGGAGTCCAAGTACTTCGTGATCACGGGCGCCGAGGTGATCGACCTCCTGCCGACCGGCTACGGCTTCGTGCTCGACATGGAGGGCGACCACCGGATGGTCTTCGACGCGAAGGCCGTGGAGCAGATGGTCGACTTCGCGATGCGGCGGATGTACGGGTAGGTGCATGTAGGGGTAGCCGCGCGCTGCCGCGGTGTGCCTGTGCGGCGCCCGCCGATGCGTGTCCAGCCGTCAGCGTGTCCAGACGACGCCCGGGAGGAATTCCTCCCGGGCGTCGTGCGTTGCCAGTGGCAAGAAGTTCAGTCTTCAACTAAACTGGCCGCACACAAGGAGGGCCCGTCATGCCTGCAGTGACTGTCGAGAACCCGCTCACCCTGCCGCGCGTCTCCGCGCCGACCGGGGCCGTAGCGCGCCCCGTGCTGGCCGTGACGACCGCTCCGTCGGGCTTCGAGGGGGAGGGCTTCCCGGTCCGGCGCGCGTTCGCCGGGATCAACTACCAGTACCTCGACCCGTTCATCATGATGGACCAGATGGGCGAGGTGGAGTACGCGCCGGGCGAGCCGAAGGGGACCTCCTGGCATCCGCACCGCGGCTTCGAGACCGTCACCTATCTGATCGACGGAACGTTCGTCCACCAGGACAGCAACGGCGGCGGCGGGACCATCCAGAACGGCGACACGCAGTGGATGACGGCGGGCTCCGGCCTGCTGCACATCGAGGCGCCGCCGGAGGCGCTGGTCACCTCGGGCGGTCTGTTCCACGGCCTCCAGCTGTGGGTGAACCTCCCGGCCGCAGACAAGATGATGGACCCCAGGTACCAGGACATCCGCGGCGGCCAGGTCCAGCTGCTGACCTCGACGGACGGCGGGGCGCTGCTGCGGATCATCGCGGGCGACCTGGACGGGCACGAGGGCCCGGGCATCACGCACACCCCGATCACGATGATCCACGCGACGCTGCGGCCGGGGGCGGAGATCACCCTGCCGTGGCGGGAGGACTTCAACGGCCTGGCGTACGTCCTGGCCGGCCGCGGCGCGGTCGGCACGGACCGGCGGCCCGTGCGGACGGGACAGACGGCGGTGTTCGGCGCGGGCGGCTCGCTGACGGTCCGCGCGGACGAGTCCCAGGACTCCAACAGCCCCGACCTCGAGGTCGTGCTGCTCGGCGGGCGGCCGATCCGCGAGCCGATGGCGCACTACGGCCCCTTCGTGATGAACACGCGGGAGGAGCTGCAGAAGGCGTTCGACGACTTCCAGAAGGGCCGCCTGGGGACGATCCCGGCGGTTCACGGGATGTAGCGGGATACGGGTGGGGGGCGTGACCCGGCTCGGGCGGGTCACGCACGGTGGGGTCGTCTGACCCGGGCACCGGGCGCCGCTTGGGCGGGGTCGCCTGGCGCGGGCTCGGGCGGGGTCGCCTGGCGGGGGTCTGGGCGGGTCGCCTGACCCGGGCTCGCGCAGGTCGCCTGACCTCGGGCTCGGACGGGCTCTCCTGGCAGGGGGACCGGCGCAGCTCGGGCGGGGTGCCCGGCCCCGACTTGAGCGAGGTCGTCTGACGGGGTGTCACCCGCCCGGCTCGGTGGGCGGGTGGGGGTCGGCGGCCTGTGGTCTGGTGGGCGGGTGACCTTTCTCCCGGATCCGGTGAAGCGGCTCGCTGCCTGGTGCGCGGTCCTGCTGCTGGTCGCCGGGGTCGCGGCGGTCGGGATCTGGCTGATCATCGCGTTCAAGACCGCCGTCACCCCCGTCCTGCTCGCCATCCTCGGGACCGCGCTGCTCGGCCCGCTGCACCGGCGGCTCGTCAGGATGAAGGTGCACCGGTCGCTCGCCGCCGGGCTGACCTGCGTCGCCGTGTTCGCCGCCGTCGGCGGCACGCTGTACGTCGTGGTCTCCGCGCTGATCGACAGCGGCGAGCAGATCGTGGACTCGCTGCGGCAGGCGGCCCGCGACCTCTCCCAGCACTTCGGCGCCGCGGGCGCCTCGCTGGACGACATGGCGGCCAACTCCAAGGACCTGCTGGCCGAGTTCGGCGGCACCGCCGCGTCCGGGGTGATCTCCGGGCTGAGCGTCGTCGGCGAGATGATCGCCATCGCCGTCCTCGCGATGCTGCTGATCTTCTTCTTCCTGAGGGACTCCGACCGCGCGGTCGGAACGCTGCGCTCGCTCGTGCCCCGCGCCACGGGAGACGCGGCGGAGGCGATGGGGCGAAGGGCCTTCGAGGCCGTCGAGGGCTTTATGCGGGGCACGACGTTCGTCGCGCTGATCGACGCGGTCTGCATCACGGTCGCGCTGCTGATCCTGAAGGTGCCGGGGGCGCTGGGCCTGGGCGCGCTCGTGTTCATCGGCGCGTACATCCCCTACCTCGGGGCGTTCATCTCGGGCGCGGTCGCGGTGCTCGTGGCGCTCGCGGACCGGGGGTTCGCCATCGCGCTGTGGGCGCTCGGGGCGGTGCTCGCGGTGCAGATGCTGGAGGGGTACGTGCTCCAGCCGATGATCCAGAGCCGTACGGTCCAGATGCATCCGGCGGTCGTGCTGCTGGCGATCACGGCGGGGGCGAGCATCGCGGGCATCCTCGGGATGCTGCTGGCGGTGCCGGTGACGGCGGCGGCGTTCGGCATCGTGGGCGAGCTGCGGACGCACTATGAGGGGTCGGAGGCGGGGGGCGAGGGGGCGTCGCGTTCGTAGAGCGTGCCGGTGCCGCGCCCCGGGCGGCTGACGGGCGGCTACCGGGGCGATCGGGGTGGCCGGGCTGGCCGGCAGCCGGGCGTCCGCCTCGCCGACCGGCCCCGGGCGGCTGAGGCCGCACACCCTCCGCCCCTCACCCCCCGTACGCCCCCTACGCCTCCCCCGTCTCCACGAGCTCGAACCAGATCGACTTGCCCTCGCCCCGCGGGTCCACGCCCCATCTGTCCGCCAGGACCTCCATCAGCACCAGGCCGCGCCCCGAGGACGCCATCTCGCCCGGTCTGCGCCTGTGCGGCAGATCGTCGCTGGCGTCCGAGACCTCCACCCGCAGCAGCCGCCGGGGGTCCCCGTGGACCACCTCGGCCACCAGCAGCGCGTTCCCGTCCGTGTGGACCAGGACGTTGGTGACCATCTCGGAGACCATCAGCACCGCCGCGTCGACCTGCTCCCCGTCCGCCCAGTCGTGCAGCAGCTCCTTCAGATGCCGCCGGGCCGTGGCGATCAGCTCGGGCTCCGCCTGCGCCACGGTCATCGCCGTGCGCCGCGGGGGCCGGCGGGCCGGGGCGCCCTCCCTGCAGAGCAGCACGACCGCGATGTCGTCCTCGCGGCGGTCCGCCAGCGGCCCGGTGGTGTGGTGCGAGGAGGGGCCGTGCACCGCCTGTACGAGGGAGTCCGCGAGCTCCTCCAGGGACTGCTCGTCCTGCCCCTGAAGCACGGTCCGCAGCCGCGCCCAGCCCGTGTCGAGGTCGTGGCCGCCCGTCTCGATCAGCCCGTCCGTGCAGATCATCAGCGTCTCGCCGGGCTCCAGCACCAGCCGGGTCGTCGGATAGTCGGTGTCCGGGACGATCCCCAGCGGCAGCCCGCCCTCGACGGGCCGCATCAGCACCGTGCCGTCGGCCGTCCTGACCGCGGGCTCCGGGTGCCCGGCGCGGGCCATCTCGACGTGTCCGGTGGCCGGCTCCACCTCCAGGTAGAGGCAGGTCGCGAAGCGCGGAGCGCCGTGCTCGCCGCTCTCGTGTCCGTCGGTGATGCCGTGCAGGAAGCGGGACGCGCGCGCGAGGACGGCGTCGGGGCGGTGCCCCTCGGAGGCGTACGCGCGCAGGGCGATCCGGAGCTGGCCCATCAGGCCCGCGGCGCGTACGTCGTGGCCCTGGACGTCGCCGATCACCAGGGCGATACGGCCGGAGGGCAGCGGGATCATGTCGTACCAGTCGCCGCCGACCTGGAGCCCGCCGCCGGTGGGGACGTAGCGCGCGGCCACCTCCATCCCCGGGATCGCGGGCCCCAGCGCCGGCATCATCGAGCGCTGGAGCCCCAGCGACAGCTCGCGCTCGGTCTCCGCGACGCCCGCGCGGGCCAGCGCCTGGGCGAGCATCCGCGCGACCGTCGTCAGCACGGACCGCTCGTCGGGGGTGAAGGCGACCGCGTGCTTGAAGGCGGCCATCCACGCGCCGATGGTCCGCCCGGCGACGGTCAGCGGCAGAAAGGCCCAGGACTGCCGGCCGTGGCGCCGTGCGAGGGGCCAGGTGTCGGGGAAGCGGCGGCGGTACTCCGCCGGGGTCGAGAGGTAGATCGCCCGCCCGCTGCGCACCGCCACGGCGGCGGGGTACTCGGTGTCGAGCGGCACTTCGGCGAACGGCTCGTCGTCGTCCGAGCTGTGCCCGTAGTGCCCGATGATCGTCAGCCGCTCGCCGGCGATCCCGAAGACGGCGAGGCCGTCCGGCGAGAAGCCGGGCATGGACAGGGAGGCGGCGACCCGCAGCACCTCGGCGGTGGAGCGGGCCTCGGCCAGCGCGCGGCCGGCGTCCAGCAGGAACGCCTCGCGCGAGCGCCGCCAGTCGCCGGTGATGGTGGTCTGCGCGGCGGTGTGCCCGACGCCGGGCCGCGGCTCGGCGACCTCCTGGATGGTGCCGACGAGCACATAGTCGCGGTCGTGCTCGAGGTCGCGGAGGATGGGCCTGGAGCGGCTGCGTACGGTACGGAGCACATGGCCGGCCTCGTCGACGATCCGCAGCCGCCCCTCGGCCAGGGTGTCCTCGGCGACCGCCAGATTGACGACGCCGTTGATCTCGTTCCAGTCGACGGGGTGGAAGCGGGCGCGCACGACGGACTCGGGGTAGGCGCCGGGCTCGGCGGGCAGCCCGAGCAGCCGGGCGGCCTCGGCGTCGAGGGTGACCGTCCCGGTCGCGTTGTCCCAACGCCACAGCCCGGTCGCGATCGCGGCCATGACGTCGTCGGTGCGCATTGCCACACTTTATTCCGATCTTCCGAACGGATGCCTGCCGGGGACGGAGGGGCGCCCGACGGCAGTGACATGTTTATGTCAACGAGGTGATTGGAGGCCGGGCGGTAACCTTGACGGGCCCACCGCCTTCAAATCGCTAAGACTGGATGAACGACGATGCATCGGTACAGGTCCCACACCTGCGGCGAGCTCCGCGCCTCTGACGTCTCCGCCGACGTCCGGCTGAGCGGCTGGCTGCACAATCGCCGAGACCTGGGCGGCATCCTCTTCATCGATCTGCGCGATCACTACGGCATCACGCAGCTCGTCGCCCGCCCCGGCACCCCGGCCTACGAGACCCTCGACAAGGTCACCAAGGAGTCGGTCGTACGGGTCGACGGCAAGGTCGTCTCGCGTGGCGCGGAGAACGTCAACGCGGACCTGCCGACCGGCGAGATCGAGGTCGAGGTCTCCGCGGTCGAGATGCTGGGCGCCTCCGCCCCGCTGCCCTTCACGATCAACGCGGACGACGGCGTGAACGAGGAGCGGCGACTGGAGTACCGCTTCCTCGACCTGCGCCGCGAGCGCATGCACCGCAACATCATGCTGCGCTCGGCCGTCATCGCCGCGATCCGCCACAAGATGGTGGCCCTCGGCTTCAACGAGATGGCGACCCCGATCCTGACGGCGACGTCCCCCGAGGGCGCGCGCGACTTCGTGGTCCCGTCCCGGCTGAACCCCGGCAAGTTCTACGCGCTGCCGCAGGCGCCGCAGCAGTTCAAGCAGCTGCTGATGATCTCCGGCTTCGACCGCTACTTCCAGATCGCGCCCTGCTTCCGCGACGAGGACGCCCGCGCGGACCGTTCGCCGGGCGAGTTCTACCAGCTCGACGTCGAGATGAGCTTCGTCGAGCAGGAGGACGTCTTCCAGCCGATCGAGAAGCTGATGACCGAGCTCTTCGAGGAGTTCGGCGGCGGCCGCCACGTCACGTCCCCCTTCCCGCGGATCCCGTTCCGCGAGTCGATGCTGAAGTACGGCAACGACAAGCCGGACCTTCGCGCGCAGTTGGAGCTCGTGGACATCACGGACGTCTTCGAGGGCTCGGAGTTCAAGGCCTTCGCGGGCAAGCACGTGCGCGCGCTGCCGGTGCCGGACACGGCCGCCCAGCCGCGCAAGTTCTTCGACGGCCTGGGCGAGTTCGCGGTCGAGCACGGCGCGAAGGGCCTGGCCTGGGTGCGCGTGGCCGAGGACGGCTCGCTGAGCGGCCCGATCGCGAAGTTCCTCACCGAGGAGAACGTCAAGGTCCTCACCGAGCGCCTCGCGCTGGCCCCGGGCCACGCGGTCTTCTTCGGCGCGGGCGACTTCGACGAGGTCTCCAAGATCATGGGCGCGGTCCGCGTCGAGGCCGCGAAGCGAGCCGGCCACTTCGAGGAGGGCGTCTTCCGGTTCTGCTGGATCGTCGACTTCCCGATGTACGAGAAGGACGAGGAGACGGGCAAGATCGACTTCTCGCACAACCCGTTCTCGATGCCGCAGGGCGGCCTTGAGGCGCTCGAGTCGCAGGACCCGCTGGACGTCCTGGGCTGGCAGTACGACATCGTCTGCAACGGCGTCGAGCTCTCCTCGGGCGCGATCCGGAACCACGAGCCCGAGATCATGTTCAAGGCGTTCGAGATCGCGGGCTACTCGAAGGAGACGGTCGAGCGCGAGTTCGCGGGCATGCTCCGCGCCTTCCAGTTCGGCGCACCGCCGCACGGCGGCATCGCCCCGGGCGTGGACCGCATCGTGATGCTGCTGGCGGACGAGCCGAACATCCGCGAGACGATCGCCTTCCCGCTCAACGGCAACGCCCAGGACCTGATGATGGGCGCGCCGACGGAGCTGGAGGAGACGCGCCTGCGCGAGCTGAACATCGCTCTGCGCAAGCCGGTGGCGGACAAGGACAAGTAGCCCCTGCGCCCCTACGCATGAAGGGCCCGGGATCTTCGGATCTCGGGCCCTTCTTTGCTGTCTCCCTCCGATTCCGGAGGAATTGGCCTCCCTGGATCCTCAGCCCTCCAGGATGTCCCTTACGTAGTCGCCGAGTTCCCCGGGAAGCGCCTCGACGTCGAGGGTCTGCAGACTCGCCACCATGTCCGGCTCGGCCAGCGCACCGAGCTGGATGATCGCGTTCAGCTGGGCTTCGAGAGCACGCGGGTCTCTCTCGCACACCGCGGCTGCCGAGAGAACCCCGGCAAGCACGCGCCCGTCGGCCGCCGAGTATCCGGACACCAGGTCGGTCACCTGATCGGCGGCCGACTCCCGGGTCTTCGGATCAGAGGCTGCGATGTTCCGTACGAATGCGAGGAGTTGAGAAGACGGAATCGGCACGCGGATCACCTTGCGAATCAATAGGGCAGAGGAGGAGCGGCTGGCGACGGAGCTCCGGAAGCTTCTCGGGCGGCGGCGCCCGACCGAACTGCGTCCAGGTCGCCGCCCGCCTCCGCCGCACCGTGCGCCTCCGGGAGAGCGACGAGCCGTGTGTTCTCCACCTCCCCCGAGGGCTTCGCCGCTCTCATACGCTACGTCGCCGCGGCTGGAACCCGGCACTGAAGGGCCGCGAGCCGAGTCGTCCGACCATCCCCCCGACGCGGCTCGATCTGCCTGCGCCTGCTTTCGGCCAGTCTGCGCGTGAAGACGTCGCATCGTCGTCGGCAGAGCAAACTTCACCGGATGCAGCAATACGATCACTTCCGGTAGTGGCTCTACGCGACGGGGGAACGAAAATGGCGCTCAACGCCAAATGGGATGAGCTGTTCGGTGCCGATGACGGCGCGGCCCGCATGACGCTGGCATCGGCGACCTCGCCGGGCGCCGGGGGCGGTGAGGACGCTCCGGATCTGAAGACCGACCAGGGGCCGTGGACGAAGGCCTCAGGCGTGGCAGGTCAGCTGCGCACCTCGACCTCGTCCTCGCTGACCGATCTGACGACGGCGAGCGAGGGCGTGGCGGGCGGCACCGCCGGATTCGCCTCCACGACCACGCTCACTTCCGTGCTCGATTCGTGGAAGGACCGTCTGACCGCCGTACGCGACGAATGCGGCCGGCTCCAAGGCGCGCTCTACGGAGCCGGCAAGGACTTCGGCGAGCGGGAGACGTTCATCAAACAGAAGATCGCTGCCACGCTGCCCACGCCGCCCAAGAGCGAGGGCTGATCCGCGATGCCCACCTGGCAGCAACTGCGCGACGTCAAGCTCTCCGAGTTCACCGACGCGGCCGACGGCTGGGGCAAGGTCTCCAGCCGGTCCAATGCCGACAAGGACCGCGTCGACAACCAGATGCTCCGCAAAGTCCGCGACACCCAGAAGGGCATGACCGCCGACAAGGCCGTCTGGGACATGGACCAGCTCAGCCGCAACTACCAGTATCTGCATGCCGAGTGCGGTTTGATCCGCACGGCTCTCAACGGGCTGGCCACTGAGCTCGCTGGCCCGCAGAGGAGGCTCAAGCAGGCTCTTGAGGACGCCGAGAGCCTCAAGTTCACCGTCAACCCCGACGGCTCCGTCGAGTATCCGGCCGGTGGCGAGAACCTCATCGAAAAGAAGCCGCTGCCGGGCGGCACCGCGTCCGACGCGCCGCTGGGGGTGCTCCCTCCGGCGAACACCTGGCAGGGCCCGCCGCTGCTGACACCCCCCGGCACGCCTCCTGGACTCACCGGCGGCAACCCGAACCAGGCCAGGGCTCAGGCAATCGCCTACGCGATCGGCGCCGCCGTCCGGGAGGCCCTCGAGATCGACGGCCGGTACTCCAGAACTCTGGCCCAATTGAAGGCCGCCCCCGGACTGGCGGTCGAGGCGGAGACCTTCGCCGATGTAGCTGCGGACACCAAGAGGCTCCAGGACGCCGCAGGCAGGTACCTCTTCGCTGTTGAGATCCCGAACGGCAAGAACTCCGAGGAGAACGCAGCCTGGTGGAAGGGCCTCACCCAGGAGCAGCGCGACGAGTACGCAACGCTGTACCCCGCTTCCATCGGTTCGCTGGACGGTCTTCCGTCCACGGTCCGGGACGATGCCAACCGCATGGTCCTGGCGGAGACGAAGGCGAAGTTCGAGATGCAGCTGGCCGCGTATCCGCCGGAGCCGAGGAAGATGGTGCCGTTCGGGCCGCACGGTGACTTGGTCGTGAGTAACACCTGGCAGAAGTGGCACGACGGCAAGGCTGCCTTGGAGGGCCGCAAGAAGGGCATGGACGCCATTGAAGAGCGCCTCAACCGCAACGCGAGCAGCGGCCTCCCAGAGGCGTATCTCCTGAGGTTCGACGGAGAGAAGGACGACGGCCGAGTCGTTCTCGCCAACGGGAATCCGGACACCGCGGACCACACGTCGGTGTACGTGCCGGGGACGAAGACCAAGCTTCCCGACATCGACAAGGACCTCACCCGCAGCGAGCGCCTGTGGGACAGGAGCCACCGCCTGAACCCCGGTGCCGATATCTCCACGATCACCTGGTTCGACTACAACGCCCCGAATAACATCCCGGCCGCGTATTTCAACCAATTCTACGAGGGCGGTGCCACCACCCTGCGCGAGTTCATGAACGGCGTGGAGACCGCCCAGGGCGGGCCAGACAAGTCCCACACCACCCTGATCGGCCACAGCTACGGTTCCACGCTGATCGGTTGTGCCACCCAGCAGGGACAGAGCGCCGGGCCGATCGCTGATGACATCATCGCGGCCGGCAGCCCAGGCATGACGGTGAGGCACGCGACGGAGCTGGGTCTCGACCGGAAGAACGTCTGGGCCCTGAGCGGCGGGAGCGACGACAACTTCGTCCGGTGGGGCGGAGCTCTTTCTGGCCACGGAGAGGGGTGGACCATCCCCACGTCCGAGCGTTTCGGAGCGAACATCATGGAAAGCGACGCCCGCGACCACGGCGGCTACTGGAACGAGCGCTCCACCGCCCTAGACAACCAGGCGGCGGTCATTGCCGGACTGCCGGAGAAGGTCAAACTTGAATAAGCGACTCGCACTGACCCTGCCCGCCCTGTTGGCGTGCGCACTCCTGACGGGATGCTCAACTGTGGACAAGAAGACGGCGGAAGTGCGGGACAGCGCCGCGATGAAGGCCGAGACCGAGAAGGTCTCCAGCCGCATTCGCGAGATGATCGCGCTGGCCGGGAAGACCACCCCGGCTCGGGCTTCTCTGTTCGACTGCGACGGATACGAGCCCGAGGGCAGCACGTACCAGACGGACCATCCGTGGAGCGTCTATGACCTCCCGTTCGAGGAGCTGGAGAAGGCGTACGCGGGCATGCGGACCAAGCTTCCCCAAGACGGCTGGAAGATCGTCGAGGACGGCCCCGACACGAGCAAGGCGAAGACGCCCACTCTGGTGGCGAACTCCCGCGACGGGGAGTTTTCCGTGAAGGTGCAGCTGATGGACAACCGGAAGCATGCGGACGCCACCTCGGTGCTCTCGGTCACCGTCGTCTCCCGCTGCTTCCGAGAAGAGTCCTCGTAGCCGGAGCGCCACCGCTGCCGGATGCGAGAACTCGCTAGCCGGGCGGCTGTCATCGCCAGACTGCCGGAGAAGGTCAGAATTGACCGACACGAGCAAGGACGAGTAGCCCCCACGCATGAAGGGCCCGGGATCTTCGGATCCCGGGTCCTTTCGCATGCCAGGCTCGCGGCGTGACCGAACGGGTGGAGAGGGCGAGGCGGGTGTTGTGGAGCAGCGTCCCAGCGTGCTGAATCAGGAGCAGTTCGAGGAGCTGGCCCGATTCGGCGAAGGCGTGGACGAATCCCTGCGCTTGGAGTTCGTCAAGGGGAGGATCGGGGAGAAGGCTCTCCCGGACGGCGACCACGGGCGGATTGTCGAATGGCTCACCCGCCTGTGCATCCAAGCCGACGCGGGCTGGTGGCTCTACCCGGGCCAGGGCCTGAGGGTCGAGAAGTACCGCAAGGGCAACGCCCGGCCCGACGGCTGCCTCGTTCCCTTGGACGCTTTCGTCGGCCAGGGCGAGTGGGCGAGCGCCGACGGCGTGCTGATGGTCGTCGCGGTCACGTCCAGCGACCGCGACGCCGACCCGCGGGACCGCGTCGAGAAGCCGCAGGCGTACGCCGAGACCCAGATCCCCGTGTACCTGCTGATCGACCGGGAGCACCGCGAGGTCAAGGTGCACTCCCAGCCCGATGGCGAGCGCTACGAGATGGTCGTCGCCGTGCCCTTCGGGAAGACCGTCGCCCTCCCGGACCCGGTGGGCATGGAGCTGGACACCGAGCCGCTGAAGGACTGGGTGCACTGACGCACGGGTGCGTACGAGGAGGGGCCCGGGACCTTGTGCAGGTTCCGGGCCCCTCCTCGTACGCGTGCTTGCCTCAGGCCTTCTTCGGGTCCTCCAGGCGCGGGAACAGCACCGCGCCCTTCGTCACCGTCGCGCCCGTCGGGAGCTGGCCCCATTCGCCTGCCTGCTGGACGCGCTGGTCCGCGAGCGCGCCCAGGGGCGCCTCCGCGCCGAGCGAGTCCCACAGGGACTGCGAGGTCTCCGGCATCACCGGGTTCAGCAGCACCGCGACCGCGCGCAGCGACTCCGCCGCCGTGTAGAGGATCGTCGCGAGACGGGCCTTGCCCTCGGGGGACTCGTCCTTCGCGACCTTCCACGGCTCCTGCTCCGTGATGTAGCCGTTGACCTGCTTCACGAAGTCGAAGATCGCCAGGATGCCGCCCTGGAAGTCCAGCTCGTCGCCGATCTTCCGGTCCGCCTCGGCGACCGCCTTGGCCAGGCCCTCGTGGACCGCCTTCTCCGCGTCGCCGTCGGCCGTCGCGGCCGGCAGGGCGCCGTCGAAGTACTTGCCGACCATGGCCGCGACGCGCGAGGCGAGGTTGCCGTAGTCGTTGGCGAGCTCCGAGGTGTAGCGGGCGCTGAAGTCCTCCCAGGAGAACGAGCCGTCCTGGCCGAACGCGATCGCCCGCAGGAAGTACCAGCGGTACGCGTCCACGCCGAAGTGCGAGGTCAGGTCCTGCGGCTTGATGCCGGTCAGGCTCGACTTCGACATCTTCTCGCCGCCGACCATCAGCCAGCCGTTGGCCGCGACCTTGCCGGGCACCGGCAGGCCGTTCGCCATCAGCATCGCCGGCCAGATGATCGCGTGGAAGCGGAGGATGTCCTTGCCGATCAGGTGCACGTTCGCCGGGAACGTCTCCTCGAACTTCGCCGGGTTCTCGTTGTAGCCGACCGCCGTCGCGTAGTTGAGCAGCGCGTCGATCCACACGTAGATGACGTGCTTCTCGTCCCACGGCACCGGGACGCCCCAGTCGAAGGTCGAGCGCGAGATCGACAGGTCCTGCATGCCCTGCTTGACGAAGTTCACGACCTCGTTGCGGGCGGACTCGGGCTGGATGAAGTCCGGGTTGGCCTCGTAGAACTCCAGCAGCTTCGGGCCGTACTCGCTCAGCTTGAAGAAGTAGTTCTCCTCCTTGAGGATCTCCACCGGCTTCTTGTGGATCGGGCACAGCTTCGTGCCGTCCTCGGCCTCGACGAGGTCGCCGGGGAGCTTGTACTCCTCACAGCCCACGCAGTACGGGCCTTCGTACCCGCCCTTGTAGATCTCGCCCTTGTCGTACAGGTCCTGCACGAACTCCTGGACGCGGTCCGTGTGCCGCTTCTCCGTCGTACGGATGAAGTCGTCGTTCGCGATGTTCAGGTGCTCCCAGAGAGGCTTCCAGGCCTCGTCCACGAGCTTGTCGCACCACTCCTGGGGCGTGACGCCGTTCGCCTCGGCAGTGCGCATGATCTTCTGACCGTGCTCGTCCGTGCCGGTGAGGTACCACACCTTCTCGCCGCGCTGACGGTGCCAGCGGGTGAGCACGTCGCCTGCGACGGTCGTGTAGGCGTGGCCCAGGTGAGGAGCGTCGTTGACGTAGTAAATGGGGGTCGTGACGTAATACGCCGTCGCCCCCTGCTTCTCGGATCCAGTGGCCGCCATGTCGAAATCCTATCGGCCCCGTGGAGATCCACTCACATGCATAAACCGGGGGAGCGGGACCGAGACCTCCGCGAAACATCCGGCGCCGTAGAAAGGCCCACTGGGGGGAGCGTCGATGACGGACATGACACGAGCCGGGCGAGGGGACGACGGGATGCGGGTGCTGGTCGCCGAGGACGAGGAAGCCCTGGCGGAGCTGGTCGCCACCGGGCTGCGGCGGGCCGGGTTCGCCGTGGACACGGTCTACAGCGGCGACGCCGCCCTCGCCTACCTGGGCCTGAACGACTACGACGTCGTCGTCCTCGACCGCGACCTGCCGCGCGTCCACGGCGACCAGGTGGCCCGCGAGCTCGTCGCCGCCGCCTCCCGCACCCGGATCCTGATGCTCACCGCGTCCTCGTCCCTGGAGGACCGGGTCGAGGGGCTCGACCTCGGCGCCGACGACTACCTCGGCAAGCCCTTCGACTTCCCCGAGCTGGTCTCCCGGGTGCGGGCGCTGCGGCGGCGCAGCGCCCGGCCCGTGCCGCCGCAGCTGGAGCGCGGCGGACTGCGCATGGACACCGTGCGGCGGACGGCGACGAGGGACGGGCGGGATCTGGACCTGTCGCCGAAGGAGTTCTCCGTGCTCCAGATCCTGCTGGAGGCGGACGGGGCGAGTGTCTCGGCGGAGGAGCTGCTGGAGCGCGCCTGGGACGCGCACGCCGATCCCTTCACCGGCGCGGTGCGGGTCTGCATGAGCAAGCTGCGCGCCAAGCTGGGCGAGCCGGCGCTGATCCGCACGGTGCAGGGCGTGGGGTACGTCCTGTGATCGGCCCCGGCTCGACGATCCGCACCCGGATCGCCCTCGTCTACGGCGGGGTCTTCCTCGTCCTCGGCGCGTGCCTGCTGGGCGTCGTCAACCTGCTCTCGCGCGCCGGCACGGACGACGAGGTCGCCGCGATCCGCGCCCGGACCGTCCCCGGGCTGCCCGTGACGGACGTGAGCGGGGTCGACGTGAGCGGCGCCGACGTGAGCGGGTCCGGTGAGAGCGCCTTCAGCGTCGTGCAGGCGACCGAGTTCGTCCGGGACGCGGCCGGGGAGCAGATGCTCATCTGGTCGTCGTTCGCCCTGCTGGCGACGGCCCTGTGCGCGGTCGTCGTGGGCTGGTGGACGGCGGGGCGGCTGCTGCGGCCCGTCCACGAGATGACGGCGAAGGCGCGCCTGCTGTCCGAGCGGACGCCGGCGGGGGGCGCCCCGGGCGGAGGCTGGGGGAGGATCGCGGCGAACGGGCCCGACGACGAGCTGAAAGAGCTCGGCGACACGCTGGACGCGCTGCTCGCGCGGCTGGAGAAGTCGTTCGACAGCCAGCGGAGGTTCATCGCGAACGCCTCCCACGAGCTGCGCACACCCCTGGCGACGCAGCGCACGGCGATCCAGGTCGGGCTGGACGAGTCCGCGTCGGCGCAGGAGCTGGCCCGTACGAAGGCCGTGCTGCTGGACAGCAACCGGCGCAGCGAGCGGCTGATCGACGGCCTGCTGATGCTGGCCCGCAGCGAGCGCGGGCTCGCAGACCGCGCGGACCGGGAGAACGTCGACCTGGGGGAGACGGTCGCCGAGGAGTGCCGTCGACGCGGGGTCGCCGCAGCCGTGGAGCGGGGCGGCGTCGTACGGGGGAACAGGCTGCTGCTCGCCCAGCTGGCGGGGAACCTTCTGGCGAACGCGCTCGCCTACAACGTGCCCGGCGGGACCGTCGAGGTGACCGTCGACGGCGGGGTCCTCACGGTGGTCAACACCGGTCCCGAGGTGGCGGCGGCGGACGTTCCGGGGCTCTTCGAGCCCTTCAGGCGGGGCGAGGGGCGCGACCGGATGGGGCCGGGCGCGGGGCTCGGGCTCTCCATCGTCCGCTCGATCGCCCAGGCGCACGACGGAACGGTGACGGCCGAGCCGGGCCCGGAGGGCGGCTTGGCCGTCACCGTGAGACTGCCTTCGGCTACGGAGTGAGGTACGCCGTAGCCGACGGCTGCCTCTGCTGCTACGCCTTCCAGTCCTTGAGCAGGCCGGTGTAGAGGTCCGCGTCGGACAGCTCGCTGGGGACGGGGCCGGCGTGGAAGAACCCGGCGTTGTCCACGTCGAGCTTGCGGAGGTAGTCGAACGCCTTCGCGTCGTGCTCGCCGAACGCCACGAACTGCCAGAAGACCGGTCGGCCCTCGGCCTGCGCGAGCGCGGCGGTCGCGGCCGTCTTGGACTCCGGGGCGCCGTCGGTCTGGAAGACGACGAAGGCGGGGGCGTCCGGGTCGGCCTTGGCGTGCAGGGCGAGGACCTCCTCGACGGCGAGGTGGTAGTTGGTGCGTCCCAGGCGGCCGAGCGAGGCGTGGAGCTCGTCGACGCGTCCCTCGTACGAGTCGAGGGTGAGCTCTCCGACGCCGTCGACCTCGGTCGAGAAGAAGACGACGCCGACCTTGGCGTCCGCGTCGAGCTGCGCGGCGAGCGCGAGGGCCTGCTCGCCGAGGCGCTGGGCGCTGCCGTCCTTGTAGTACGGCCGCATCGACCCGGACCGGTCGAGCACGAGGTACACGCGTGCACGGGCCCCGGCGAGCTGGTGCTTCTTGAGGGCGGCGCCGGCGGCCTTGTAGGAGTCGACGAGCTGGGGAGCACGCGACTTCACCCGAGCGAGGGACACGGCGGGCTTGGGAGCGGGCTCGGTTGCGGGGAGGGGGGTTTCGGGCGCGGGGTCGGGCTCGGCGGCGACTGCGACGGGCTCGGTGGCCGGGGTTTCGGGCGCGGGGTCCGGTGCGGCGGCGGCGACGGGGTCGGTGGCCGGGGTTTCGGGCTCGGGCTGCGGGTCGGCGGCTGCCGCGATGGGCTCGGGCTCAGCGGCCGGGGCCTCGGGCTCGGGCTGGGCGACGACCGCGACGGGCTCGGCGGCCTGAGCCTCGGGCTCGGCTGCCGCCTCCGGCTCCAGCTCGGCGACCACGGGCTCCGGCTCGGCGGCTGCCGCGACCGGCTCCGCCTCGACGGGCGCCTGCGGCGTGGCTACGGCTGCGACGGGCTCGTCGGCCTTGGCCTCGGGCTCGGGCTGTGCCTCGACCTTGGTCTCGGCTGCCGCCGGCTCCGCCTCCGCGACCGGAGCCTCGGCCACCGGCTCTGCGACCGGCTCGACGACCTCGGTCTTCGGCTCAGCGACCGGTGCCTCGGGCTCGGCCTTTGCCTCCGCGACGACGGGCTCAGCCTCGACCACGGGCTCAGGCTCAGCCTCGACCACGGGCTCGGCCTTCGCCTCCGCGATGACCGGCTCCTCGACCACGGCCTCAGCCTTCGCCTCCGGCTCCGCGACGACCGGCTTCGCCTCCGACGCCTCCGGCACCACCGCCTCCGCCTCCGGCGCCTTCGTCGCCCCCCTCCGGTCCGCGCCCTGCTGAGGGACCGTGTTCGCCCGTGCCCGCGTCGGCGTCGGCGTGGGGGTCGGGTTGTCGAACGCCGCCGAGACCAAGTCCGCCGCCGCCCGTTCCACCGGGGACTGCTGCGGCACCGTCACCGACGACTGCTCCGCGCGTTCCGTCTGGGGCGGGACGGAGGCCGCCGACGACTCGCTCGCCTCGTTGCCCTCGGAACGGTCTCGTCCAAACACTTTGCGCAGCAAGCTCCGAATGCCCATGGGCGAGGCCTTTCGCATGAGTTGAGTGCCGTGATCATCCGCGCTCGGCTCTGGCCAGGGCGGACACGTAAGGTTAGCCGCCGCTCTAGGCGATCTTAGGGAGGGTCGGGCGCATCCTCTGCACATCCTCCCCCTGCCGTGTCAACCCCGCCCCAGCCGCGCCCCATTCATTCTCTGTTCACTCTGCGTCCCCCGTCGTGCACGCATCCGCCCCTAACGTCACCGCCGGAGATATTCCGACACACTGTCGGCGCGGGCGTGCGCCGTAGGAGGACGAAGTGCGCAAACTGCTGCCGCTGTTGAACATGGACGCTCACGGAGGCGGACGTTCCGCCCTTACCTGCCGTTACCGCTGCGGTGACGCCTGCTTCTCCGAGGTGCCCAACACCAGCGACAACGAGTACGTCGGCGACGTCATAGCCGGCGCCCTCTCGCGCCGCTCGATGATGCGCGCCGCCGCCGTCGTGACCGTCGCGTCCGCCGCCGGGGCCGCGGCCGTCGTCGGCGACGGAGGCGGCGCCCAGACCGCCGCCGCCGCGACCGCCGAGGGTCGGCGCCACGGCCGGGACAAGAGCGCCCGCGGCCTGCGCTTCACCCCCGTCGCCCCGAACAAGGACGACAAGGTCACCGTCCCCGCCGGCTACGCCCAGAACGTCGTCATCCGCTGGGGCGACCCCATCCTCCGCGGCGCGCCCGCCTTCGACGCCGGCAAGCAGACCGCCAAGGCGCAGGCCGGGCAGTTCGGCTACAACAACGACTTCCTCTCCCTGCTGCCCCTCAAGGGCGAGCGCGGCCGCCAGGTCCTCGTCGCGAACCACGAGTACACCGACGAGATCCTGATGTTCGCGGGGTACGACCCGGCGAACCCGACCCGCGAGCAGGTCGAGATCGCCTGGGCCGCGCACGGACTCTCCGTCGTCGTGGTCCAGGAGGAGCACCGCAGCGGCCGGCTCACCCCGGTCGCCCGCCACCCGCTCAACCGCCGGCTCACCGCGACCAGCGAGTTCAAGCTCACCGGGCCCGCCGCGGGCAGCGCGCTGCTGAAGACGTCCGTCGACCCGACCGGCACCAAGGTGCTGGGCACGCTCAACAACTGCGCCGGCGGCACCACCCCCTGGGGCACCACGCTGCACGGCGAGGAGAACTTCAACCAGTACTTCGCCAACGGCTCCAGCGCCACGGACAAGCGCTACGGCCTCGGCACGAGCGCCACCGAGCGCAAGTGGGAGCGTTTCGACAAGCGCTTCGACGCCAAGCAGGAGCCCAACGAGTCCCACCGCTTCGGCTGGGTCGTCGAGCTCGACCCGTACGACCCCGACTTCACGCCCCGCAAGCGCACCGCGCTCGGCCGCTTCAAGCACGAGGCCGCCCAGCCCCGGCTGACCGCCGACGGGCGTCCCGTCGTCTACATGGGCGACGACGAGCGCTTCGACTACTTCTACAAGTTCGTCTCCAGCAAGCGCATGAAGAAGGGCTCGAGCCGGGCCGCGCGCGCCCACAACCTCACGCTCCTCGACGAGGGCACCCTGTACGTCGCCAAGCTCACCGGCGACTCCCCGGCGGCCGAGATCGACGGCACCGGCAAGCTCCCGAACGACGGCGAGTTCGACGGCGGCGGCCAGTGGATCCCGCTCGCCACCGGCGACGAGTCCCATGTGCCCGGCATGACCGCCGAGGAGGTGTACGTCTTCACCCGCCTCGCCGGCGACAAGGTGGGCGCCACCAAGATGGACCGCCCCGAGGACGTCGAGCCCTCCCCGCGCTCCGGCCGGGTGTACGTCGCGCTGACCAACAACACCGACCGCGGCAAGCCCGGCAAGGCCGGCGCGGACGAGGCCAACCCGCGCAACCTCAACAAGCACGGCCAGATCCTGGAGCTCGCCGAGCACTGGGACGACCCGGCGGGCGACTCCTTCTCCTGGCGGCTGTTCCTGGTCGCCGGCGACCCGGCCGACCCCGCCACCTACTTCGCGGGCTTCCCGAAGGACAAGGTCAGCCCCATCTCCTGCCCGGACAACGTCGCCTTCGACGCGCACGGCAACCTGTGGATCTCCACCGACGGCAACCAGCTCGGCTCCCACGACGGCCTGTTCGGCGTCGCGACCCGAGGCGAGAAGCGCGGTGAGCTCAAGCAGTTCCTCACCGTCCCCACGGGCGCGGAGACCTGCGGGCCGGTCATCCAGGACCGGCGGGTGCTCGTCGCGGTCCAGCACCCGGGCGAAATCGACGGCGCGTCCGTCGAGAAGCCCGCGAGCGTCTGGCCCGACGGTCCCGGGAAGATCGTCCGCCCGTCGGTCGTCGCGGTCTGGCGCAAGGACGGCTGCGACATCGGCGTCTGAGGCCTGGCATCTGACGCCTGACGGCTTCTGCCGCAGGGCTGCGAGCGAGGGCTACTCCGAGGTGGGGCGCCCCAGTGCGCGCCACCCCCAGGCCAGCTACCCCCGGGAGCCCGTGTTCGACCCCCGCGGCCGCGCCGCCCGCGGCCCCCCCCCCGCCAACACGGGGC
>NZ_JBFAYB010000011.1:0-133275 GCF_040681075.1 Streptomyces sp. NPDC051907
GCGTCGGCGGGGTGGGCGACGAGGTGCACGACCGCGCCCCGGGCGCCGGTGGCGCCGCCGCGGGCGCCGGGCCCCGCCGAGGTGTCGCGGGCCACGGCCTTGCGCCGCCCGCGCCCCTCGAGATGCCGCTCTTCTTTTGTGAAGGCCCGCCCCACTGACCTACTCCTCAGTCGCTCAACTCACAGAGCCATCACAGTACACACATCCGAACGTCCCCCTGCTGACCAGGCAACTCGACGGGTACGGACGGCTCCGCTTTCTTCTCTCCGCTTTCTTCTCTCAGCGAGTGAGGAGACAGCCGCACGGCTCAGAGCTCCTCGCGCACCCAGTCGCGCAGCCACGCCTTGAACTCCGGGCCGAGGTCCTCGCGTTCGCAGGCGAGCCGGACGATGGCCCGCAGGTAGTCCGCGCGGTCGCCCGTGTCGTACCGCCGCCCGTCGAAGAGGACACCGTGCACCGGGCCGCCGGCCGAGCCGTCCTCGGTCAGCTCCTGGAGCGCGTCGGTGAGCTGGATCTCGCCGCCGCGGCCGGGGGCCGTCCGGCGCAGCACGTCGAAGACCGCGGGGTCGAGGACATAGCGGCCGATGACCGCGTACGAGCTGGGCGCCTCCCCCGCCGCCGGCTTCTCCACCAGGCCGGTGACGCGCACGACGTCGTCCTCCGCCGTGGCCTCGACGGCGGCGCAGCCGTAGAGATGGATCTGCGCCGGGTCGACCTCCATCAGGGCCACGACGCTGCCGCCCAACTGCCGGCGGACCTCGACCATCCGGGCGAGCAGCGGGTCGCGCGGGTCTATCAGGTCGTCCCCGAGGAGCACGGCGAAGGGCTCGTCGCCGACGTGCGCGGCGGCGGAGAGCACCGCGTGCCCCAGGCCCCGCGGGTCGCCTTGGCGGACGTAGTGCACGGAGGCGAGGTCCGCCGACTCCCGCACCATCGACAGCCGTTGGTCGTCGCCCTTGCGGCTGAGCGCGTGCTCGAGCTCGTAGTTGCGGTCGAAGTGGTCTTCCAGGGCCCGCTTGTTGCGGCCGGTCACCAGCAGGACGTCCTCGAGTCCGGCGGCCACCGCCTCCTCGACGACGTACTGGATGGCCGGCTTGTCGACGACGGGGAGCATCTCCTTGGGCGTCGCCTTCGTCGCGGGCAGAAACCTGGTGCCCAGTCCCGCGGCGGGAATGACGGCCTTGACGACGGGCTGGAGAGCTCCAGGACGTGCTTCAGTCACGTGAGTGTTCCTGCTCCTGTGCGATATGCGCGGTCGTGCGGTCGTGCGGTCGTACGACACGTGCTGTACGTGCGATGAGATGGTGACCATACGGTGAACGCCATGAATGTAGCGGCCGACGCCGTCAAGTCGAAAATCGGACAGCTGATCCCAGCCTCGGCCAAGAAGTCGCCGGTCAAGGGCGGTTGACGCAGGCAACCGGTCGGTTGGCGCAGGCCGCGACCGGGGGACGCTCCGGTCCGCCGCCGCCGGAGCGTGCGACGCTGAGCCCATGGACGTACTCGTGGTCGTCGACGGAGCCAATGTCGTGGGCTCGGTGCCCGACGGCTGGTGGCGCGACCGGCGCGGCGCCGCCGAGCGGCTGCGGGACTCGCTCGCCGCCCGCGCCGGGGAGGGGATCGCCGGCCATGCGGGGCCGGTGGAGATCGTGCTGGTCGTCGAGGGCGCGGCGCGCGGCGTGGAGTCGGTGGCCGGAGTGCGGGTGGTCTCCGCGCCCGGCAGCGGCGACGACCGCATCGTGGAGCTGGTGGCCGAGGCGCCCGGACGGTCCTGTGTCGTGGTCACCGCCGACCGGGGGCTCCGGGCGCGTGTGGAGGCGCTGGGCGCGCGGTGCACGGGCCCGCGCTCGGTGCGCGAGGCGGACGGACGCTCCTAGCGAGACGCCCAGACGCCCAGACGCCGAGACGCCGAGACGCCGAGACGCACCCGGCCCCGCGCCTCCCGCCGAGGCGGGACGTACGGGGCCGGGTGCGGCAGACCGCTGTCAGACGCCTAGAACGTGGCGTCCTTGCCCAGTTGGCCGAGACGGCTGTGCTTCCGTCCGTAGAGGAAGTACACGACGATGCCGATCAGCATCCACACGGCGAAACGGAACCACGTCTCGCCCGGCAGGTTCAGCATCAGCCACACCGACGCGGCGATCGAGAGGATCGGCAGGAACGGCACCCAGGGGGTGCGGAAGGCGCGGTGCAGATCGGGCCGGGTGCGGCGCAGGACCATCACGCCGATGGCGACGACCACGAACGCGAAGAGCGTTCCGATGTTCACCAGGGTCGCGAGCTCGTTGATGCTGGTGAAGCCCGCGACGATGGCGATGACCACGCCGAGCAGGATGGTCGGGCGGTAGGGCGTCCTGAAGCGCGGGTGCGTGACGGAGAAGAAGCGCGGCAGCAGGCCGTCGCGGCTCATCGCGAAGAACACACGCGTCTGACCGAGCAGCAGGATGAGGCAGACGGTCGTCAGGCCGACGGCCGCGCCGAAGCTGATCACACCGGCGTAGAAGGGGTGCCCGACCGACTTGAAGGCGTCCGCGAGCGGGGCGCTGACGGACAGCTCGCTGTAGTGCTGCATGCCGGTCACCACGATGGCGACGGCGACGTAGAGGATCGTGCAGATCAGCAGCGAGCCCAGGATGCCGCGCGGCATGTCGCGCTGCGGGAGCTTGGTCTCCTCGGCGGCGGTGGCCACCACGTCGAAGCCGATGAAGGCGAAGAACACCACGGACGCGGCGGTGAAGATGCCCATGACGCCGAAGTTCGTCGGCTCGTACCCGAAGATCAGCTGGACCAGCGGGGCGTCCCATCCTGAGCCGCCCTCGGGGGTCACGGCGGGCGGGATGAACGGCGAGTAGTTGTCGCCGACGATGAAGAACAGGCCCGCGATGATCACGATCATGACGACGGTGACCTTGATGGCCACGACGACGGCGGTGATCCGGGCGGAGAGCTTCATGCCCACGACCAGAATCGCCGTCAGCACCAGCACCAGCAGGAAGGCCAGGATGTCGAACGTGCCCCCGCCCACGTCAGGCCCTTGCAGCGTGTTCGGCAGATGCCAGTCCACGTTGTCCATCAAGGAGCGCACATAGCCGGACCAGCCGACCGCGACCACGGCCGTGCCCAGCGCGAACTCCAGGACCAGGTCCCAGCCGATGATCCACGCGGGCAGCTCGCCGATGGAGGCGTACGCGAACGTGTACGCCGATCCGGCCACCGGGACGGTGGAGGCGAACTCCGCGTAGCAGAGCGCGGCCAGCGCACAGACGATGCCGGCGGCCACGAAGGCCAGCGCGGTCGCCGGTCCGGCGTTCTCCTTGGCCACCTTTCCGGTGAGCACGAAGATGCCGGTGCCGATGATGACACCGACGCCGAAGACGGTCAGATCCCAGGCCGAGAGGGATTTCTTGAGGGCATGCTCCGGCTCTTCGGTGTCGCGGATGGACTGCTCGACCGTCTTGGTCCGAAACAGTCCGTCATCCGCTGGCCCTTGCTCCTGCTGCGTACTCACCGGCGCACCTCCACGCACTCGTCGTGAACGCCATGATTAGGACACTAGCGCCCATAACGACATCCGTAAGGGTGGATTTCACGCGAATGGGCCGGTCGGACCACCCATACAGGGTGACCGGCCGGCCCATCGTCGAGGATGCGGCTGCCTGTCGGTCAGTCGCGCGCGGGCTCCACGGCCTCGCTCTCGTAGCGCCCGTCCAGCTTGGCGACGAGACCCGTGACCTGACGCGCGATGTCCGGGGCGGTCAGGCCGATCTCCGCCAGGACCTCCTTGCGGGAGGCGTGGTCGAGGAAGCGCGGCGGGATGCCGAAGTCGCGCAGCGGGATGTCGACGCCCGCGTCGCGCAGCGCCTGGGAGACCGCGGAGCCGACGCCGCCGGCGCGGCTGTTGTCCTCGACGGTGACGACGACGCGGTGCTGCTCGGCCAGCGGGGCGAGCGCCTCGTCGACCGGCTTGACCCAGCGCGGGTCGACGACGGTGGCGGTGATGCCCTGGGCGTCCAGCAGCGCGGCGATCTCCAGGCACATCGGGGCGAGCGCGCCCACGGAGACCAGGAGGACGTCCGGGCGGTCCGTGCCGGCGGTGCGCAGCACGTCCATCCCGCCGACCTTGCCGACGGCCTTGACGGCCGGGCCGACCGCGCCCTTGGAGAAGCGGACCACCGTGGGCGCGTCGTCCACGGCGACGGCCTCGCGCAGCTGCGCGCGGACTTGGTCGGCGTCGCGCGGGGCGGCGATCCGCAGCCCCGGCACGCACTGCAGGATCGACATGTCCCACATGCCGTTGTGCGAGGCGCCGTCGGTGCCGGTGACGCCGGCCCGGTCGAGGACGAAGGTCACTCCGCAGTTGTGCAGGGCGACGTCCATCAGGACCTGGTCGAAGGCTCGGTTGAGGAAGGTGGCGTACACGGCGAAGACGGGGTGGAGTCCGCCGGTGGCCAGACCGGCGGCGGAGACCGCGCCGTGCTGCTCGGCGATGCCGACGTCGTAGACGCGGTCGGGGAAGGCCTTGGCGAACTTGTCGAGGCCGACCGGCTGGAGCATCGCGGCGGTGATCGCGACGACGTCCTCGCGCTCCCTGCCGAGCTTGACCATCTCCTCGCCGAAGACCGAGGTCCAGTCGACGCCGGAGCTGGCGATCGGCAGCCCGGTGTCGGGGTGGATCTTGCCGACGGCGTGGAAGCGGTCCGCCTCGTCCTGGAGGGCGGGCTGGTAGCCCCGGCCCTTCTCGGTGAGGCAGTGGACGATCACCGGGCCGCCGAAGCGCTTGGCGCGCGCGAGGGCGGACTCCAGGGCCGCGATGTCGTGGCCGTCGATCGGGCCCACGTACTTCAGGCCCAGGTCCTCGAACATGCCCTGCGGCGCGATGAAGTCCTTCAGGCCCTTCTTGGCGCCGTGCAGGGTCTCGTACAGCGGCTTGCCGACGACGGGGGTGCGCTCCAGGATGTCCTTGCCGCGGGCGAGGAAGCGCTCGTAGCCGTCGGTGGTGCGCAGCGTGGCGAGGTGGTTGGCGAGCCCGCCGATGGTGGGGGCGTAGGAGCGCTCGTTGTCGTTGACGACGATCACGAGCGGGCGGTCCTTGGCGGCGGCGATGTTGTTGAGCGCCTCCCAGGCCATGCCGCCGGTCAGCGCGCCGTCGCCGATGACCGCGACGACGTGGTCGTCCTTCTTCAGGACCTCGTTCGCCTTGGCGAGGCCGTCGGCCCAGCCGAGGACCGTGGAGGCGTGCGAGTTCTCGATGACGTCGTGCTCGGACTCGGCCTGCGAGGGGTAGCCGGACAGGCCGCCCTTCATCTTGAGCTTCGAGAAGTCCTGACGGCCGGTGAGCAGCTTGTGCACATAGCTCTGGTGGCCGGTGTCCCAGAGGACCTTGTCCTTCGGGGACTCGAAGACACGGTGCAGGGCGATGGTCAGCTCGACCACGCCGAGGTTGGGACCGAGGTGGCCGCCGGTCTTGGAGACGGCGTCCACCAGGAAGGTCCGGATCTCCGCCGCCAGCTGGTCCAGCTGCTCCGGGCTGAGCCGATCCAGATCGCGCGGTCCCGTGATGCGGGTCAGCAACGCCACCCGTGCCTCCTTGCAGTTGAGCTGGTCGAGCTTCGCTGGGCCTGTCGAGTCTAGTCTTCCGACTCTACCGATCGACGCCTGGGCTACCTGTCAGGCGCCTCCTTCGGGGGTGCCGAGGCTCCTGTTCCTCTTGTGTTCAGCCGTCGGAAAGCGTCGAGGGGCCCTTGCGCACCGCTGAGCACCGGTGACGCTCCGCTGTGCCTCAGATCACGCTCGCGGCCGCGCGCCCTCGGTCGTCGAGCACGTCGAACACATCGAACGCCAACCTCGAACACCGACGTCGAACGCCGATCAGGCCGCCGCCCGGGCGCGGCAACGCGAAGGACCCGGCGTCCGCTGACGCCGGGTCCCTCACCTCTGTTGCTCACTCCTGCCGCGGCTCGACTGAGCCGTCCGCGGCCGCGCGGTCAGGCGCGGCCGGCGGTCCGCTGGGTCTTGCGGGTGACGGAGTCGATGACGACCGTGGCCAGCAGCACGCCACCGGTGATCATGTACTGGATCGGCGTGGCGATGGACTCCAGCGCCAGGCCGTACTGGATCGAGACGATGACCATGACGCCGAGCAGGGCGTTCCAGGTCCGGCCGCGTCCGCCGAAGAGGCTGGTGCCGCCGATGACGGCCGCGGCGATGACGTTCATCAGCAGGTCGCCGGCGCCGGCGCTCTGGTTGGCCGCCGCGATCTTGGACGCCCAGAACAGACCGCCGACGGCGGCGAAGGTGCCCGCGATGGCGAAGACCGAGACACGCACGGCCGTGACGTTGATGCCGGCACGGCGGGACGCCTCGACGCTGCCGCCGAGCGCGAAGATCTTGCGGCCGTAGGTGGTGCGGCGGAGCACGAAGTCCGTGATCACCAGCACTGCCAGGAACAGCACCAGCGCGAGGGGCAGACCCTTGTACTGGTTGAACATGGCCGCCGCGGCGAAGGCGACGACGGCCAGCAGGACCGTGCGCACCACGATGTCCACGAGCGGCCTCGACGGGATGCCGGCGGCCGCGCGGCGGCGGTTGTCGAAGAAGGACGAGAGGAAGAACCCGGCCACCGCGACCGCGGCCAGACCGTAGGCGGCGGCCACGTCGGAGAAGTAGTACGTGGTCAGCTTGCCGACGATGCCGTCGCTGTCCAGGTTGATGGTGCCCTGGTCGCCCAGCAGCTGGAGCATGAAGCCCAGCCAGAACAGCAGGCCGGCCAGGGTGACCGCGAACGCGGGCGCGCCGATCCTGGCGAAGAAGAAGCCGTGGATCGCGCCGATGGCCGCGCCGCTGACGATGGCGACGAGGACCGCGAGCCACTCGTTCATGCCGTGGGTGACGGTGAGCACGGCGACGATCGCGCCGGAGACGCCGCTGACCGAGCCGACGGACAGATCGATCTCGCCGAGCAGCAGCACGAAGATGATGCCGACGGCCATCATGCCGGTGGCGACCATGGTGACGGCGATGTTGCTCAGGTTCTGCGCGGAGAGGAACTGCGAGTTCATGCTCTGGAAGATCACGCAGATGAGGATCAGACCGACCACGACGGGCATCGAGCCCAGGTCGCCGGCGTGCATCTTGCGCTTGAACTCCGAGACGTACCCGGCCAGGCCCTGCTCGCGCACCAGCAGCCGGGGGTCGACCGCGGTGAGCGCGTCGTGCGCGGCCTCCGGGTTGACCACGGGCGCGTCGTGGGGTGCGGAGGTCTTTTCCGTGTTCACTTGCCAACCTCCGTGGTGCGCGCCGCGCGGCGGGTCACGGCGTTGTCCGTGGCGCCGGTGATGGCGGAGATGATCTCTTCCTGAGAGGTCGACTTCACGTCGAAGACGCCGTTGTTGCGACCGAGGCGGAGCACCGCCACCTTGTCCGCGACGGCCTTCACATCGGCCATGTTGTGGCTGATGAGGATGACCGCGTGGCCCCGCTCGCGCAGCCGCTCGACCAGGTCGAGGACCTGCGCGGTCTGCTCTACGCCGAGGGCGGCGGTCGGCTCGTCGAGGATGACCAGCTTGGGCTCGCCGAGCATGGAGCGGGCGATGGCCACGGTCTGGCGCTGGCCGCCGGACAGCGAGGCGATCGGGATGCGCACGCTGGGGATCCGGATCGACAGGGTCTTGAGGAGCTCGAGGGCGCGGCGCTCCATCTCGACCTCGTTCAGGACGCCGCGCCTGCGCAGCTCCCGGCCGAGGTAGAGGTTGCCGACCACGTCGATGTTGTCGCAGAGCGCGAGGTCCTGGTAGACGGTCGCGATGCCCAGGTTCTGGGCGTCGTGCGGCCTGCTGATCGATACCTTCCTGCCTTCCCACTCGATGACGCCCTCATCGATGGGGTGCACGCCGGCGATCGTCTTGACCAGCGTGGACTTTCCGGCGCCGTTGTCGCCGACAAGGGCGACCACCTCGCCGCCGTGGACCTCAAGCTCTACGTCGGTGAGCGCCTGCACTGCACCGAATCGCTTGGAGACCCCGCGCAACGCCAGCACGGGCGTAGCGGACACGTGAACCATCTCCTTCGCCGCCTGACCGGCGGGGATGCCGCGCCCAACGATCAGGCGCGGAGGTTGAGCAGAAGCGAACAGAGGGGAGAAGCGTTTCTGTACGGCGCCCCGCCCCGCCTGCGGGGGCTGGATGAGGAGGCGGGACGCCGACAGGCTTCCGGGCGAGCAAGCTCCAGCGGGACCATGGGGCCCGCAGAGGCTTACTTCAGGCCGATTGCGTCGCAGGCGGCCTTGTACTTCGGGGTGCAGATCTCGGCGACGGTGTACACGCCGTCCTTGATGACCGTGTCCTTGATGTTGTCCTTGGTCAGGGAGACGACCGGGACCAGGACCGCGGGGATCTTCTTCGTGGTCGGGCTGTCGACGTCCGCCTGGGCGACGGAGGTGACCTTCTCGCCCTTGGCCAGCAGCACGGCCATCTCAGCCGCGGCGGCGGCCTCGGGCGCGTACGGCTTGTAGACGCTCATGTACTGCTCGCCCGCGACGATCCGCTGCACGCCCGCCAGCTCGGCGTCCTGGCCGGTGACCGGGGGGAGCTTGGCGAAGCCGCCGGCCTTCAGGGCGGTGATGATGCCGCCCGCCATGCCGTCGTTCGCGGAGTAGACGCCGATGATCTCGTCCTTGCCGAGGGCCGAGATCGCGGCCTCCATGTTGGCGTTGGCGTTCTCCGGCTTCCACTCCTTGGTGTCGTACTCCTTGCCGATGTTCACCTTGCCCTTGAGCTCGGCGAGCGCGCCCTTCTTGAAGAGGGCGGCGTTCGGGTCGGTGATCGCGCCGTTCATCATCACGATCTGGCCGTCCTTGGCCTTGTCCCCGAGGGCGCCGAGGAGCGCCTTGCCCTGGACGTGGCCGACCTCTTCGTTGTCGAAGGAGGTGTACGCGTCGATCGGGCCCTCGGCCAGGCGGTCGAAGGCGACGACCGGGATGCCGGCCTCCTTGGCCTTCTTCACACCGCCGGCGATGGCCTTGGAGTCGACCGCGTCCACGATCAGGACGTCGACCTTGTTGGTGATCATGGTGTCGATCTGCTGCGTCTGCAGGGTCGCGTCCTGCTTGGCGTTGGCGTACTCGACCTTGCCCTTGCCGTTGGTGAGCTCGCTGACCTTCTTCTCGATGAGCGGCCGGTCGAACTTCTCGTAGCGAGCGGTCTGGTTCTCGGGAAGGAGCAGACCGACCTTGATGGCGTCGCCCTTGGCGGCGCCGGACTCCTTGGTGCCTTCGCCGGACTCCTTGGCGCTGCCACAGGCGGCGAGGGAGACAGCCATCGTGGTGGCTGCTACGGCTACGGCGGCACGACGCATGCTCGTGTTCATCTTCGAAACCTCCCTGACGAGGCCGCGTCCTTGCGGCCGAGGTGGCTGGAAGTCAACTCGGCCCCGGAGTCAGCGTCAAGGAGTAAATCCTTAACGAGATGACAACGGTGCCATTCGTTATCTAAGTGAAGACAGGCGCGCTGACCGGCAGCGCGCTGTCGAGAAGGGATGAATCACCCATCTCGCTGAGCACCAGGGCAAGGGCGCCCAGCACCTCGGCTCGTCCGCCCAGCGCTCCCGGCGCCACCGAGAGCTGCCGTGCGGCACTGGGGATGGCGTACCGGGAGACAGACTCGCGAATCGGTCCCAGTACCAACTCTCCAGCTTCCGCCAGATCGCCGCCCAGCACCACTCGGCTGGGGTTCAGGAGGTTGCAGAGGTTGGCCACGCCGCTGCCGATATGACGGCCCACGTCGCCCACCACACGGCGGCAGCCGGGGTCCCCCTCGCGGGCCAGCTGCACCACGCGCTCCATGGTCAGATCGGCCCCGTGGCTCGGCTGGAGCAGCGGCAGCACATAGCGGGCGGCGGCGAAGGTCTCCAGGCAGCCGCGGTTTCCGCAGCGGCAGACCGGGCCCGACTCGTCCAGGGTGATATGGCCGATCTCGCCGGCCGTGCCGCCCGGTCCGCGGTAGATCTGACCGTCTATGACCAGGCCGGCGCCGACGCCGCTGGCGACCTTGATGTACGCGAGGTCCTTCACCCCGCGCCCGCTGCCCCAGACCAGCTCGCCCAGGGCGCCGAGGTTGGCGTCGTTGTCCACGTACACCGGCACTCCGAGCCGCCCGGAGAGCTCCTTGGAGGGGTTGATCCCGGTCCAGCCCGGCAGGATCGCGGTGGAGCCCAGCGTGCCGGACTCCACGTCGATGGGTCCTGGCACGCCCAGGCCCACGCCGATCACCTTGTCGAGGCCGATCCCGGTGGCCGCGATCAGCCGGTTGACCAGGGCTTCCGCCCGGCCGAAGCCCTGCGCGGAGGACGCGTCCACATCGAGTGGCTCGGACTCCTCGGCGAGCACCTGGTGGGCGAGGTTCCCGATGGCGACGCGCAGGTGGGTGTGGCCGAAGTCGACGCCGATGACGATGCCCGCGTCGCCGCTGAGCGAGACGCTGCGGGCCCGCCGGCCGCCTGCGGAGGTGGGCGTGACCTCGACGGTTCCGCCGTCCTTCAGCTCACGAACGATATTGGAGACCGTGGCCGCCGAGAGGCCGGTGCTCCTGGCGATCTCAGCCTGCGTGAGCGAGCCGGCCATGCGCACCGCGCGCACGACCCGCTCGAGGTTGGCCCGGTGCAGTGACGTCTGCGAACCCGGAGTCTCCATTGACTCATCCACTCCTGCCCCCGGTGGGCGGCACGACGACCGCCCCCGGCCGGGACCGCCACGATGGCACCCCGACGTTTCTCCAACTTGTGAACTCTAAGCTCAACTGGAGGCGGTTATCACGTCAAGACCTTGAGCGGACACAACGACGACACGGCCCCGCCCGACAGCGTCGGGCGGGGCCGTGCCAAGAGGTCTGCGTCGGCGGCGAAGCCGCTCGGTTTCCGGGCGCCTGCCTACTTCAGAGTGCCTGCGGTGAGGCCGGACTGCACTTGGCGCTGGAAGGAGAGGTAGACGACGATCACCGGGAGCATGGCGATCGTCATGCCCGCGAAGATCACCGGCAGGTCGCCCTCGTAGCCCTGCTGCTGGTTCAGCAGCACCAGGCCCTGGGTCAGCACCGAGCGGTCCTTGTCGAAGCCGCTCTGCTGCTGCATCAGCGTCATGGGCAGGATGTACTGGTTCCACTGCCCCAGCACGTTGAAGATCCCGACGCTGAGCAGACCCGGCTTGGCCATGGGGACCATGACCTGGAAGAAGATCCGGGTGTGCGAGGCCCCGTCGATCACCGCGGCCTCGTGGACGGCCGTCGGCAGCGTCCGGAAGAACGCGTGCATGAAGAAGACGGTGAACGGCAGCGAGTAGGCGACGTACACCAGGATCAGGCCCTGGTAGGTGTTGAGCATGCCGAGCATGTCGACCAGGAAGTACAGCGGCACCAGGCCCAGGTACACCGGGAACATCGCGCCCGCGACGAAGAAGTAGTAGAAGAAGCGGTTGCCCGGGAAGTCGTACCGCGCCAGGACGTAGGCCGCCATGGAGCCCAGCAGCATGGTCAGCGGGATGGAGAAGGCGAGAACGATCAAGGTGTTGACGAAGTAGTCGCCGATCCCCTTCTCCCACGCGCGGTTGAACGCGTCGAGGTTCCAGTTCGAGGGCCAGGACCAGGCGCTCGCGCCGATCTCGGAGTCCGTCTTGAAGGAGCCGAGCAGCAGCCAGACGAGCGGCAGGACGATCATCACGGCCCACAGCAGCAGGAAGCCGTGCGAGAACACGTTGAGGGCCCTGCCCTCCTCGGCGCCTGCGCGCGCGCCGCGGCGGCCCTCCCCGTCCTTCGTCACCGGCCCGCCCGGGCGGGCGTCGTCCTTGGCGACGTCGGAGATGGTCCGGGTCTGAGACATGACGTGCTCCCCGCTCAGTATTCGATGCGCTCGCGGCGGCTGACCCGCAGCGTGACGAGGGACAGGAACAGCGTGAGGACCAGGATCACGACGCCCATCGCGCACGCGTAGCCGCTCTTCCCGAAGGAGAGGAAGTTACGCATCAGATAGGTCGCCATGACCTCGCTGTTGTGATCGGGTCCGCCGCCGAAGCTGTTGCCCGGCGTCATGACGGAGATCAGCGCGAAGCAGTCCATGGCCAGGATCGCGAGATACACCCAGGCCGTCTGGACGGTGTCCCACAGCAGCGGCAGCGTCACCTTGAAGAAGGACTGGACGCGGCTCGCGCCGTCGAGCAGGGCCGCTTCGTAGATCTCCTTGGGAACCGACTGCATGGCGGCCGAGAACAGGACGAGATAGAAGCCGACGCCCCACCAGAGCAGGACGAACGCCACGCACCACAGCACGAGACCGGGTTCGTTGAGCCATTCGATGGGATGGGCCGGGTCGGACAGGCCCAGCTTGACGAAGATGCCGTTGATCAGGCCGGCGACGTCGCCGCGGTAGATCGCGCGCCAGAGCACGGCGAGGATGGCGATGGACAGCACATGCGGGATGAAGAAGAGAATCTTGTAGACGCCTGATCCCCAGACGCCTCGAATTCCGCCCGATCCGCCCCGCCCGCCCACGTTCACCATGAAGGCGAAGAACAGGGCGAGCAGGATGGTCGCGATCGGCAGGAAGATCAGGAGCAGGACGTTGTTCCACAGTGCGCTCAGGAAGACGCTGTCCGAGAACAACGCGGTGTAGTTGTCCAGTCCGACGAAACTCATCTCCTGCGACTGGCCCTGCCAGTCAGTGAAGGAGTAGCCGAACGTCTGCATATACGGCCAGATCATGAAGACCGCGTACAGCACCACCGGAACGATCAGAAATCCGGTGACGAACCGGTTCTTTCCCTGTTGCATGGCACCCTGCCCCTGATTCCCGGACTCCGTTTACGGACGCTTGTTGTTCTTGCTCGCCGGGTCCTGGCGGGCCTTGTCGACGGCTGCCTGCGCTCGCTTCAGCCACTCGTTCGGCGGAATGCGCTTGGCCATCAGCTCGGCGGACGCCGTACGGATGCTCTCGTCCATCTCGCTGTACCAGGTGGTGTAGAAGTAGTCGAACCTCTGCTCCACCGGACAGGCGTCGACGGCCTCGACGGCCGACTTGGTGCCCGGGCGGAGCGTGACGCTCTTGTCCACGCCGTCCTGGACGATGGTCAGCGAGTTGGCCTCCTGCGCGAACTTGGTGGACCACTCCTTCGAGCACATCAGACGCAGGAACTCCAGGCCGCCCGACTTGTTCTTCGCCTTGGCCGGGACGATGAACGGCTCGCCCGCGCCGGCCCGGATCGCCGCGAAGGGCAGCTTGCTGTCCGGCAGCAGCGGCATCGGCAGGAACTTCATGTCGAAGTCCGCCGGGGTCTGCTTGAGCTGCTCGTTCTCCAGCCAGGAGCCGGAGGGGATGAAGACGGCCTTGCCCTTGTTCCAGGCGGTCTGCGACTCGATGTGGTCCAGGGCGTTGGTGCCCGGCATGAGCAGGCCCTTCTCGACGATCTCGTAGATCGCCTCGATGGACTGCTTCGCGGCGTCGCTGCCGACGAACGCCTTGGGGTCGAGGTTGTCGATCGCCTTCATGGCGTCCAGACCGCCGGTCTTGGCGATCAGGTCCATGATCATGACGTTGATGTAGTACGGGTGCTTGCCCTGGTGGGCGAGCCCGCCGATGCCGTCCGCCTTCGCCTCCTGCATGATCCCCAGGAAGGCGTCCCAGGTCTTCGGCACCTCCCAGCCCTTCTCCTTGAAGAGCTTGCCGGAGTACCAGACGCCCCAGACGGTGTACACGTACTGCAGCGCGTGCATCTTTCCGCCGATGAAGCCCTTGTCGGCGGTGCCCGGGATGAGGACGTCCTTGACCTTCTTGGCCGGGTCGTCGACCGAGGGGGCCTCGAGCAGCTCGGTGAGGTCCGCGAGCTGGTTGTTCTTGTGCAGGACGTCGAGCTTGATCTGCTGGGCGCCGGAGTTGTCGATGACGTCCGGGGGGTTGCCGGCGTTGAAGCGGGGCTGGAGCTTTCCGGTGATCTCCTGGGTGCCCAGGTGGCTGATCTTCGGGCCCCACTTGGTCTGGTAGAGCTTCTCCCACTCGATGGCGTACTGGTCGCCGAAGCCGCCCTTGAAGATGACGACGTCGAGGGTGCCGCCCTTGGTGACGCCGAACGGATTCTCCTTCGTCACCTTGCCCTTGGCCTGCTCCTGGTCCTTGCCGCCGCCGCTGCTCGCACACGCGGACAGAAAACTCATGGTCGGTACGGCGATCAGGCCGAGTGCAGCGGAACGCTTGATCAGATCTCGGCGCCCGAGGCCCTCATCGTTGCGTGCGGAGGTGGATCCCATGCTCAAGTCCTCGCCTTCTCCAGGACTCAGGCGGTGTACCGGTCGCCCGTCCATCTCGCCACAGGCGAAGGGCCCCGCCACCGCGGTCAGTTGCTGTGTCTTCCCGGAGGGAGACTCAGTGAAGCTGGGGTCGTGCACGGTCGACAGCGGGAACGGACCGTCTGCGGCGGGCCATGGTCTGACTCGTGCCGCGGCGCCCCGTCCCCCCTCGCCCGCTGCCTCGTGGAACAGCTATGCGGACGCCGACAGGTATAGTCCACTTCCCGGTGACTGAGCAAGATCGAAAGCAAGGTTGGGCGGCAGTCTTTCCCGAGTTGAGACCTCGGGGATATCTGAGACTCGCCCCTCGCCATACGACCACAGCATTCTTCGCAGAGCGACGGAATCCGGCCGCCTGGTCCGCTCAACACCCTTGACACCGTACGGCACTTACCTCCCTACTAGAGCCTGCGCATCGCTCCTGACAACGTTGTCCAACGCGGCTTCCAGTGGAGGAAAGGCCCGGGATGCAGCCCAGACCAAGAGCCCGCCAGACACGATTTCCCGCGGTCACCCTCGTGGCGGCCGCTTCACTTCTTGTGTTGACGGCGCCGTCGGCCGCCGTCGCTCTTTCCACCCCCGACGCCGCCCGCCCCTCACCGGCGGACCGGGAATTCAGATCATCCTTCGAAGCGGACGAGCCACAGCCCGACTGGCGCAACACCGTCGATCTCGGAGCCGACGGAAAGAAGCGGTCATCCGGGGTCAATGGCGGCTTCTCCAGCGGAATACCGGGCAATGTCACCGACAGAGTGACCGAGCTGCGCGCCAGCGACGAGAACGCGGGCTCGGGCGAGACCAAAGAGAATCTGGTGGATCTTCAGCCGAGCACGAAATGGCTGGGATTCGAGCGGACTTCGTGGATCGAGTTCGACACCGATGCCCCGGTCAAGCTCGCCGTCTACGCGCTGACCTCGGCCAACGACCACGCCGAGCGCGACCCCAGGGACTGGACCCTCAAGGGCTCGACGGACGGCAAGGAGTGGAAGGTCCTGGACTCCCGCGAGGGCCAGACCTTCGACAAGCGCTTCCAGACCAAGACGTACGACATAGCCGGCGCCTCGGCCGCGTACGCGCACTACCGGCTGGAGATCGCCAAGAACAACGGCGCCTCCGACGCGACCCAGCTCGCCGACGTCCAGTTCTCCGACGGAGACACCAGCACGCCCACGCCCGACGACATGCGCAGCCAGGTCGACCGGGGCCCCGGCGGCTCCCCCACCGCCAAGGCGAACGCGGGATTCACCGGAAAGCGTGCGCTGAAGTACGCCGGAACCCACGAGCCGGACGGCCGGGCCTACTCGTACAACAAGATCTTCGACGTCGACACGGCGGTCCGCCGCGACACCGAGCTGTCGTACCGGATCTTCCCCTCGCTGCCGGAGACGGACCTCGGCTATCCGGCCACGAACGTGTCCGTGGACCTGGCCTTCACCGACGGCACCTATCTGAGCGACCTGCGGGCCGTGGACTCCCACGGCGGACAGCTCTCGCCGCAGGGGCAGGGCGCGGCCAAGCGGCTGTACGTCAACCAGTGGAACCATGTCTCGTCCAGGATCGGCGCGGTCGCGGCCGGCAAGACGGTCGACCGGATCCTGGTGGCGTACGACTCCCCCAAGGGCCCGGCGAAGTTCCAGGGCTGGATCGACGACCTCGCGCTCGCGCCCAAGGCCCCCGAGAAGCGGCTGGAGCGGCTGTCGGACTACGCGTCGACCACCCGGGGCACCAACTCCAGCGGCTCCTTCTCGCGCGGCAACACCTTCCCCGCGACCGCCGTCCCGCACGGCTTCAACTTCTGGACGCCGGTGACCAACTCTGCGTCCAAGAGCTGGCTGTACGAGTACGCGCGCGCCAACAACGCGGACAATCTGCCGACCCTGCAGTCCTTCAGCGCCAGCCATGAGCCCAGCCCGTGGATGGGCGACCGGCAGACCTTCCAGGTGATGCCGTCCGCGGCGGCCGGCACTCCGGACACCGCCCGCGCGGGGCGAGCCCTCCCCTTCCGCCACGACAAGGAGACGGCCCGCCCGCACTACTACGGAGTCGCCTTCGAGAACGGCCTCAAGGCCGAGATGACGCCGACCGACCACGCGGCGATGATGCGGTTCACCTATCCCGGCGACGACGCGAGCGTCGTCTTCGACAACGTCACCAGCGAGGGCGGGCTGACGCTGGACGCCGGCGCCGGCTCGTTCACCGGCTTCTCGGACGTCAAGAGCGGGCTGTCCACCGGGGCCACGCGGATGTTCGTGTACGGCGTCTTCGACGCGCCGGTCACCTCGTCCGCCTCCTCGGGCGTCGCCGGGCATCTGCGCTTCGACGCGGGCGCGGACCGAACCGTCAACCTGCGCATCGCCACCTCGCTCATCAGCGTGGACCAGGCGAAGAAGAACCTGGCCGACGAGATCCCGGCGGGCACGCGCTTCGAGCGGGTGAGGGACCGGGCGCAGGACGCCTGGGACGCGCTGCTGGGCCGGGTGGAGGTCGAGGGCGCGAGCCACGACCAGCTGACCACGCTCTACTCCAGCCTGTACCGGCTGTACCTGTATCCCAACTCCGGCTTCGAGAACACCGGCACCAAGGCGCGGCCCAAGCACCAGTACGCGAGCCCGTTCTCGCCGATGACCGGTCCGGACACGCCGACCCGCACCGGCGCGAAGATCGTCGACGGCAAGGTCTACGTCAACAACGGCTTCTGGGACACCTACCGCACGACCTGGCCCGCGTACTCCTTCCTCACCCCGAAGAAGGCGGGCGAGCTGGTGGACGGCTTCGTCCAGCAGTACAAGGACGGCGGCTGGATCTCGCGCTGGTCCTCGCCCGGCTACGCCGACCTGATGACCGGCACCAGCTCGGACGTGGCCTTCGCCGACGCGTACGTCAAGGGCGTGGACTTCGACGCGAAGGCGGCGTACGAGGCGGCGCTGAAGAACGCGACGGTCGTGCCGCCCTCCTCGGGGGTGGGCCGCAAGGGCATGGAGACCTCGCCGTTCCGCGGCTACGCCTCCACCGAGACCCATGAGGGCCTGTCCTGGTCGCTGGAGGGGTACCTCAACGACTACGGCCTCGCGAAGATGGGCCAGGCGCTCTACAAGAAGACGAAGAACGCCCGCTACAAGGAGGAGTCCGCGTACTTCCTCAACCGGGCCCGCGGCTATGTCTCGCTCTTCGACGCGAAGGCCGGCTTCTTCCAGGGCCGCGATCTGAAGGGCGACTGGCGGGTCGAGAGCGGGAAGTACGACCCGCGGGTGTGGGGCTACGACTACACCGAGACCAACGGCTGGGGCTATGCCTTCACCGCGCCCCAGGACAGCCGCGGCCTGGCCAACCTCTACGGCGGGCGGGCGGGGCTCGGCCAGAAGCTCGACGCGTACTTCTCCACGCCGGAGACCGCGAGCCCCGAGTTCGTCGGCTCGTACGGCAGCGTCATCCATGAGATGACCGAGGCGCGCGATGTGCGGATGGGGATGTACGGCCACTCCAACCAGGTCGCCCACCACGTCCCGTACATGTACAACGCCGCGTCCCAGCCCTGGAAGACGCAGGAGAAGGTGCGCGAGGTGCTCTCGCGGCTCTACACCGGCAGCGAGATCGGGCAGGGCTACCACGGCGACGAGGACAACGGCGAGCAGTCGGCCTGGTACCTCTTCTCCGCGCTCGGCTTCTATCCGCTGGTGATGGGCAGCGGCGAGTACGCGATCGGCTCGCCGCTGTTCACCAAGGCGACCGTCCGTCTCGACAACGGCCGCACGCTGGTGGTCAAGGCCCCGAAGAACAGCGCGAAGAACGTCTACGTCCAGGGTCTGAAGGTGAACGGCGAGTCCTGGAGCTCCACCGCGCTGCCGCACGATCTGATCGCGCGGGGCGGCACGCTGGAGTTCGCGATGGGCGCCAAGCCGTCGGCGTGGGGCACGGGCGCCAAGGCGGCGCCGGTCTCGATCACCCAGGACGACAAGGCGCCCGCGCCGCGCGGTGACGCGATCACGGCGGAGGGTCCGCTCTTCGACGACGCCTCGGGCACGGCGGCGCAGGTCGAGTCGGTGGGCCTGCCGGTCGAGGCGGGGACGCTGGCGGTCCAGTACACCCTGACGTCGGCCACGGCGGCCGCGGCGCCGAAGGGCTGGACGCTCCAGGGCTCCGCCGACGGCACACGGTGGAAGACGCTGGACAAGCGGTCCGGGCAGTCCTTCGCATGGGACCGGCAGACCCGGGCGTTCACGGTGTCGGCGCCCGGCGCGTACGCGCACTACCGGCTGGTGCTCGACGGCTCGGCGACGCTGGCGGAGGTGGAACTGCTGCGGTAGCTCCTGCGGAGGCGGGCGCCATACCGGCTCCGGCACGCCGGACGAAGTCTGGGGGGAGGTTGAGGCGCGGGGTCCGGGGCCGGGCCCCCAATTCAGCCTCGCCGGCGTTTGAGGCGCGGGGTCCGGGGCAGCGCCCCGCGGGCAGCCCGCACAGGGCGCGAAGGGCCGCATCCCGGGATCGGGAGGCGGCCCTTCGTTCTGTCTGCGGCCGCGCTTACTTGCGGATCAGGCTCCGCAGCACGTACTGCATGATGCCGCCGTTACGGTAGTAGTCCGCCTCGCCGGGGGTGTCGATGCGGACGACCGCGTCGAACTCCACACCGGTGTCGGTGGAGACCTTGACCGTGCGCGGCGTGGTGCCGTTGTTGAGCTCCTCGACGCCGGTGAAGGAGAAGGTCTCCTCGCCGGTCAGGCCGAGGGACTGGGCCGAGGCGCCCTCGGGGAACTGGAGCGGGAGCACGCCCATGCCGATGAGGTTCGAGCGGTGGATGCGCTCGTACGACTCGGCGATGACGGCCTTGACGCCCAGCAGCGCGGTGCCCTTGGCGGCCCAGTCGCGGGACGAGCCGGAGCCGTACTCCTTGCCCGCCAGGATCGCGAGCGGGGTGCCCTGCTCGATGTAGTTGCGCGAGGCGTCGTAGATGAACGACACCGGGGCGCCTTCATCGGACCGGGTGAAGTCGCGGGTGTAGCCGCCCTCGGTGCCCGGCGCGATCTGGTTGCGCAGGCGGATGTTGGCGAACGTGCCGCGGATCATGACCTCGTGGTTGCCTCGGCGCGAGCCGTAGGAGTTGAAGTCACGACGCTCCACACCGTGCTCGGTGAGGTACTTGCCGGCCGGGGTGTCGGCCTTGATGGCGCCGGCCGGGGAGATGTGGTCGGTGGTGACCGAGTCGCCCAGCTTGGCCAGCACGCGCGCGCCGACGATGTCGGAGACCGGGGTGGTCTCCATCGTCATGCCCTCGAAGTACGGGGGCTTGCGGACGTAGGTGGACTCGGCGTCCCACTCGAAGGTGTTGCCGGTCGGGATCGACAGCGCCTGCCACTGGGCGTCGCCCGCGAAGACGTCCTGGTAGGACTTGTTGAACATGTCCTCGCCGATGGCGTTGGCCACGACGTCGTTGACCTCGGCCTCGGTGGGCCAGATGTCAGCGAGGTAGACCGGCTTGCCCTCGGTGTCGACGCCGAGCGCGTCCTTGGTGATGTCCACCTTCATGGAGCCCGCGATGGCGTACGCGACGACCAGCGGCGGGGAGGCCAGGTAGTTCATCTTGACGTCGGGGTTGATCCGGCCCTCGAAGTTGCGGTTGCCGGAGAGCACCGAGGTCACGGCCAGGTCGTGCTCGTTGACGGCCTTGGAGACCTCCTCCGGCAGCGGGCCGGAGTTGCCGATGCAGGTGGTGCAGCCGTAGCCGACGAGGTTGAAGCCGACCTTGTCGAGGTACGGGGTCAGGCCCGCCTTGTCGAAGTAGTCGGTGACGACCTTCGAGCCCGGGGCGAGGGTGGTCTTGACCCACGGCTTGCGGGTCAGGCCCTTCTCCACGGCCTTCTTCGCGACGAGCGCGGCGGCGACCATGACGTACGGGTTCGAGGTGTTGGTGCACGAGGTGATCGCGGCGACGGTGACGGCGCCGTGGTCGATCTCGTACGTCGAGCCGTCGGGGGCCGTGACCAGGGTCGGGCGGGACGGGACGCCGTTGTGCTCGGCCGGGGCGTCGGAGGCCGGGAAGGACTCCTTGCCCGCCTCGTCGTCGTCCTCGACGTAGTTGCGGACGTCCTGCGCGAACTGCTGCGCGGCGTTGGCCAGGACGATGCGGTCCTGCGGGCGCTTCGGGCCGGCGATGGAGGGGACGACCGTGGAGAGGTCGAGCTCCAGCTTCTCGGAGAAGTCGGGCTCGGCGGCCGGGTCCAGCCAGAGGCCCTGCTCCTTGGCGTACGCCTCGACGAGCGCGACCTGCTGGGCGTCGCGGCCGGTCAGACGCAGGTACTTCAGGGTCTCGTCATCGATCGGGAAGATCGCGGCGGTGGAGCCGAACTCCGGCGACATGTTGCCGATGGTGGCGCGGTTGGCGAGGCTCGTGGCCGCCACGCCCTCGCCGTAGAACTCGACGAACTTGCCGACGACGCCGTGCTTGCGGAGCATCTCGGTGATCGTGAGGACGAGGTCGGTGGCGGTGGTGCCGGCCGGGAGCTCGCCGGTCAACTTGAAGCCGACGACGCGCGGGATGAGCATGGAGACCGGCTGGCCGAGCATCGCGGCCTCGGCCTCGATGCCGCCGACGCCCCAGCCGAGCACACCGAGGCCGTTGACCATGGTGGTGTGGGAGTCGGTGCCGACGAGGGTGTCGGGGTACGCCTGGCCGCCCCGCACCATGACGGTGCGGGCCAAGTGCTCGATGTTCACCTGGTGGACGATGCCGGTGCCGGGCGGGACGACCTTGAACTCGTCGAAGGCGGTCTGGCCCCAGCGCAGGAACTGGTAGCGCTCCTTGTTGCGGCCGTACTCCAGCTCGACGTTCTGGCCGAAGGCGTCCTTCGTGCCGAACTTGTCGGCGATGACGGAGTGGTCGATGACCAGCTCGGCCGGGGCCAGCGGGTTGATCTTCGCCGGGTCGCCGCCGAGCTCCTTCACGGCCTCGCGCATGGTGGCGAGGTCCACGACGCAGGGGACGCCGGTGAAGTCCTGCATGATCACGCGGGCCGGCGTGAACTGGATCTCCTGGCTCGGCTGGGCCTGAGAGTCCCAGCCGCCGAGCGCCCGGATGTGGTCGGCGGTGATGTTCGCGCCGTCCTCGGTGCGCAGGAGGTTCTCCAGGAGAACCTTCAGGCTGTAAGGGAGGCGAGCGGAGCCCTCGACCTTGTCCAGCTTGAAGATCTCGTACGACTCGTCGCCCACGCGCAGCGTGGCGCGGGCGTCGAAGCTGTTCGCCGACACGACAGTCTCCTTCTTCAATGTGCGCGTACTACCTCAATGCTGCCGCCACGGCTTCTCGCCGATCCGCTAAGGTAAGGCTTAGTTAGGTCACCCTTACCGGATGGCGGCTGCGGTACGCCTTCGGCAGATATCTCGATGTCGAGATAACTCTAGTACATGACCGCTGCTCGGTCATGCCCGGACCTTGTGTCCTGCGCCGCTTCGACGCGCCCGGGCGCAGCCTCGCCGCGTCCGCGTGCCGCTTCGACGTGCCTGCGCGGCGCCTCGATGTGCCCACACGTGACACTGCGGCATGCCGGCGCGCAGCCTCGCTGCGCCCGCGCGACGCCTCGGCGTGCCCGCGTATGGCCTCGCCGCGCCCACGCGTGCCGCTTCGACATGCCCGCGCGCGGCGAGCGCTCCCCCATCCGGGGGCGGTCGTGATGCCGCTGTTACGGTGATCTTCACCGACAGGGGGAGCATGTCCGAGATCACACCGGACCACGTCTTCACGGGGCACGTCCACGTCTGGCACTGCGAGGAGGGGTGGGGCGTTCTCGCGTCCCCCGCTCTGCCCGAGATGGCGTGGGCGCACTTCTCAAGCATCGAGTCCAGCATGGCGCAGGCCGACTCCGGGGGCTTCCGTGAGCTGACGGCGGGTCAGTCCGTCACCTTCTCGGCCGAGGAAGCCGAGCAGGACGGATACCACTGGCGGGCGCTGCGCGTCTGGCCCGGACCGCCAACACAGCGACCACGTAAGCGGAACGAACGACTCGGCCGCCGTCACCCGGATGGCCCACCCGGCACGAGGGGATCTCATATCTGAGATAGCCTGCCGCCATGGCAGACGACTACCTCGTACGCATCGGCAAGCTCATCCGTGACGCCCGTCAGCATCGTGGCTGGACACAGGCGCAGCTAGCCGATGCGCTCGGCACCAGCCAGAGCGCCGTGAACCGCATCGAACGCGGAAACCAGAACATCAGTCTTGAGATGATCGCTCGGATCGGCGAGGCGCTCGACAGCGAGATCGTCTCGCTCGGCTACGCGGGGCCGATGCATCTGCGCGTCGTCGGCCGCCGCCGGCTCTCCGGCGCCATCGACGTCAAGACGAGCAAGAACGCGTGCGTGGCGCTGCTGTGCGGCTCGCTGCTCAACAAGGGCCGCACGGTGCTGCGTCGGGTGGCGCGCATCGAGGAGGTCTTCCGGCTGCTCGAGGTGCTCAACTCCATCGGAGTGCGCACCCGCTGGATCAACGAGGGCGTCGACCTGGAGATCGTGCCCCCCGCGCAGCTCGACATGGACGCGATGGACGCGGAGGCCGCGCGGCGGACCCGGTCGATCATCATGTTCCTCGGCCCGCTGCTGCACCGGATGGACACCTTCCGGCTGCCCTACGCCGGCGGCTGCGACCTCGGCACGCGCACGATCGAGCCGCACATGATCGCGCTGCGCCGGTTCGGCCTGGACATCACCGCGACGGAGGGCATCTACCACGCGGTGGTGGACCGTTCGACCTCGCCGGACCGCCCGATCGTGCTGACCGAGCGCGGCGACACGGTGACCGAGAACGCGCTCCTGGCCGCGGCCCGCCACGACGGCGTGACCGTCATCCGCAACGCCTCGTCCAACTACATGGTCCAGGACCTGTGCTTCTTCCTGGAGGCGCTCGGCGTCAAGGTCGAGGGCATCGGCACGACCACGCTGACCGTGCACGGCATGCCGACGATCGACGTGGACGTCGACTACTCCCCCTCCGAGGACCCGGTGGAGGCGATGAGCCTGCTCGCGGCCGCGGTGGTCACCGAGTCGGAGCTGACGATCCGCCGCGTCCCGATCGAGTTCCTGGAGATCGAGCTGGCGGTGCTGGAGGAGATGGGCGTCGACCACGACCGCTCCAGCGAGTACTCGGCGGACAACGGCCGCACCCGGCTGGTGGACCTGACGGTGCGCCCCTCCAAGCTGGAGGCGCCGATCGACAAGATCCACCCGATGCCCTTCCCGGGCCTGAACATCGACAACGTCCCGTTCTTCGCGGCGATCGCGGCGGTGGCGCAGGGCCAGACGCTGATCCACGACTGGGTCTACGACAACCGCGCGATCTACCTCACCGACCTCAACCGCCTGGGCGGCCGCCTCCAACTGCTGGACCCCCACCGCGTCCTGGTCGAGGGCCCGACCCGCTGGCGAGCGGCGGAGATGATGTGCCCGCCGGCCCTGCGCCCGGCGGTGGTGGTCCTGCTGGCGATGATGGCCGCGGAGGGCACGTCGGTGCTGCGCAACGTGTACGTGATCAACCGCGGGTACGAGGACCTGGCCGAGCGACTGAACTCGGTGGGCGCGCAGATCGAGATCTTCCGGGACATCTGAGGCGTCTCCAGGCCGGGGAGACCTTCTCCGGCCTGGGCCGTCTGGGGGCCGTCGACCGTGTCATCGCCTCGGCGAAGGACGCGGTCGACGGCTTTGCGCGCTCGTGCCCGGCTCCCGGGCGTCGACCCCGGCCGTTCGGGCGACAGGCAGACCGCCTCTGACGCCTGCCCCGGCCCGCGGGGGCATCCCTCGATGGACGAAAGGGAGACACGATGCCGCTCTACCTGTCGAGGTTCAGCTACACCCCGGAGACCTGGGGGAGGCTGATGGGCCGCCCCGAGGACCGGGCCAAGGCCGCTCAGTCGTACATCGAGTCCGTCGGCGGGAAGCTCCATGGCTTCTGGTACGCCTTCGGCACGCACGACGGCTACAACCTCTGGGAGGCCCCGGACAACGTGTCCATGGCCTCGGTCGCGCTGGCGATCAGCGGAGGCGGCGCGCTGAGCTCGTTCGAGACGACCGTCCTCCTGACCGTCGACGAGACGATCGAGGCCCTGCGCAACGCCGAGCAGATCCGGTACCGGGCTCCTGGCGCCTAGCGACCCGGTCGCGGCGGTGCGTGGAATGCGGACCAGGTCCCCGGCGTTGTCGCAGGGGTGAGCGAACCGTCCGGCGATGACGCGTTCCCGCCCGTCGACCGCGCCTTGGTGCGCGAGCGGCTGGCGGTCGAACGCGCCGGGACGAACGCGCAGATCGAGGCGTTGAGCCGGGACTACGACGCGATCGTCGAGGCGAACGCCCTGGTGGCGGTCGACGACGAGCACGACCCGGAGGGGTCCAGCACCGCCTTCGAGCGGGCCCATGTCGCCTCCCTGCTGGCGCAGGCGCGCGTTCATCTGGCCGATCTGGAGCGGGCGCTGGAGCGGCTGGAGCGCGACGACTACGGGCGGTGCGAGGAGTGCGGCGAGCCGATTCCGGCGGAGCGGCTGGAGGTCCGGCCCGCCGCGAGCACCTGTGTGCGGTGCGCGGCGGGCCGTCCCCGCTGAACCGGGGGTTCCAGGAGCGTCAGGACACCGACTCGGTGGTGGGGGCGCATCAGACCTGGCCGGGCGTGATCCCGCCCTTCAGTCGTTCGATGTCCGAGGGGCGGACCTGGATGGCCAGCAGGGCGATCACCGCCGCGATCACCGTGAAGATGGCGGCGACGATGAAGGCGGCCGACACGCCGGAGGTGAGCACCGCGTCGCTCCAGGGCGGCGGCAGTTCTCCGGTGCGCTCGAAGCGCAGACGCTCCGCCGGGGTCGCCTGGAACAGGTAGGCCGGTATCTGGACCGCCGCCTCGTTGCGGCTGGCCGTGCCGAAGACCGTGACCAGGATGGACAGGCCGAGCGACCCGCCCACCTGCTGGGTGGCGTTGAGCATGCCGGACGCCGCGCCCGTCTCATGGGTGGGCACGCCCGAGACCGCCATCAGGGTCAGCGCGACGAAGTTCATGCCCATGCCGAGGCTGAAGACGAGCATCGGCCCCAGGACGCTGCCCAGATACGTGGAGTGGATGTCGGTCAGGGTCAGCCAGGACAGGCCCACCGCGGCGAGGACCGCGCCCGTCACCATGAACGGCTTCGGGCCGTACTTCGGCAGGAGTTGGGAGGCCAGGCCCGCGCCGACCGCGATGAGCGCGCTCACCGGCAGGAAGGCGAGGCCGGCTTGGAGCGGGCTGAAGTCCAGCACGTTCTGCACGAACAGGGTGAGGAAGAAGAACATCCCGAAGATGGCCGCGGCCAGGCTCAGCATGATCCCGTACGTGCCCGCACGGTTACGGTCGGCGAACATATGCAGCGGGGTGATCGGCTGCTTCGAGCGGCGCTCGACCAGGATGAACGTCGTGAGCAGCACGATCGCCGCCCCGAACGACGCCAGCGTGAGGGGGTCCCGCCAGCCTTCCTGCGCGGCCCGGATGAAGCCGTAGACCAGCGAGACCATGCCGAGGGTCGAGGTCAGCGCGCCGGCCACGTCGAAGTGGCCGGGGTGGCGCTCGGACTCCTTGATGTAGTGGGGCGTGGCGAGGACGATCAGCAGTCCGATCGGCACGTTGACGAAGAGCACCCACCGCCAGTCGAGCCACTCGACGAGCAGTCCGCCCGCCAGCAGCCCGATCGCGCCGCCGCCCGCCGAGACGGCGGCGAAGACGCCGAACGCCCGGTTCCGTTCCGGGCCTTCGGTGAACGTGGTGGTGATCAGCGCGAGCGAGGTCGGCGAGGCGATGGCGCCGCCGGCGCCTTGAAGGGCTCGTGCGGCGAGGAGTTGGCCCGCGTTCTGGGCGAGGCCGCCGAGCAGCGAGGCGACGACGAAGAGCAGCACGCCGAAGATGAAGACCCTGCGCCGGCCCAGGATGTCGCCGGCGCGCCCGCCGAGCAGCAGCAGACCGCCGAAGGTGAGCGTGTAGGCGCTGACCACCCAGGACAGCGACGTCGTGGAGAAGTTCAGCGAGGTCTGGATGTGCGGCAGCGCGATGTTCACGATGGTGATGTCGAGGACCACCATCAGCTGGCAGGAGGCGATGACGAGGAGAGCGATCCCGTGCCCGCCGCCTTTCTTCGAGGCGGCGGTCTGCGAGGTGGGTGTCGGCTGCGGTCTCGGCGGTGTCGTCATGGCGCATCGTGCCCTCGGGGGCGGCGGTCAGTAGACGCTGGCGTCCACTATTCGACCGTAGACCCGGCCTCTGAGGCTCACCAGTCGATCAAGGCCGGACCGGCGGGCGCGGGGAGGCGGGCGGCCCGTCCCCCGCCGGCCGCCCGCCCGCGCCCTCGATCACCGCCCGTACCGCGCCAGTTCCCGATCACCGCCCGTACCGCGCGAGTTCCGGCACTACCCGGCCCCGTAAGGCGTCGACGCGCTCAGCCGGTCTCGGCGATGAAGCCGCGCAGCGCCTGCGCCAGACGCTCCGGCTGGTCCTCCGCGATGAGCGTGCAGCTGTCCTCGATCTCCAGCAGCCTGCCCTGCGGCAGCAGTTCGGCCAGCCTGCGCCCGTGCTCGCGCGGCATCATCCGGTCCTCCGTCGCCCACACCACCAGGGCGGGACGGTCGAACTTCCGCATTCCGTCGACCGCTTCGAGCAGTTCGCTCTTGCGTACGGCGCCGTTGTAGCGCCGGAAGTCGTTCCGTACGGCCTTGTCGGTGCGCAGCGGAAGCAGCCAGCCGTCGACGATCTCGTCCGGGACCCGGCGCTTGGTCAGCGCGCCGAGGCCGATCGGCAGTCCGCGCAGCGGCTTGAGGGAGAGCACACGGGCCATCAGCGCGACCCCTCCGGGGATCTTGCAGACGACGGAGATCATCTTGCCGGGCGCGCCGGGCGGGTAGTTGTCGAAGGCCTCGCAGGAGGTGAGCACCAGCCGGGCGAGGCGTTCGGGATGGCGGCCGGCGACGGTCTGGGCCCGGCCGCAGTCGTTCTCGACCAGGGTGACCTCCCGCAGATCCAGCCGGTCCATGAACTCCGCGATCAGGTCGACGACGGAGTCGGGGCTGAGCGGCACGTCCTGCCGCATCGGCGTGCGGTGCGCGCCATAGGGCAGGGTCGGCGCGATACAGCGGTGGTCGCGGCCGAGGTCGGCGACGACCTTGCGCCAGACCGTGGCGTCGTGGACCAGACCGTGCAGCAGGACGACCACGGGGCCGGGGCCGCCGGTGTCCTCGTACGCGATGGTCCCTGCGGTGAGTTCGATCTCGGGCATCTTTGCTCCCCCTCGAGTAGACCCCTGCGGACCCGTCAGGTCACTGACCGTCAGGTCACGACGGAGCGGACCGGGTCGCGATCGTCAGGCTATCGAGCCCCTCCAGACGCTCCGACACCGGCTGACGTCAGGTCAGGGCAGCACCGCGAAGCCGTCGATCTCGACGAGGCACTCCTCGTCCCAGAGCCGGACCACGCCGATCACCGCCATCGCGGGGTAGTCGCGGCCCGCCAACCGCCGCCAGATGCGGCCCAGTGCGGAGGCGTGCGCACGGTAGTCGGCGACGTCGGTGGCGTAGACGGTGACCCGGGCCAGGTCCTGCGGGGCGCCGTCGGCGGCCGCGAGCGCGGCCAGCAGATTGGAGAGCGCCTTCTCGAACTGCTCGGGCAGGGTCTCGCCGACCACCTTGCCGTCGGTGTCGAGCGCGGTCTGCCCGGCCAGGAACACCAGCCGTGTGCCGCTGGCCGTGACGGCGTGCGAGAAGCCGGCCGGCGGGGAGAGGTCGGCCGGGTTGTGACGTTGCAGGCTCATACGTACGGCTCCTTCGCGTGCGGCTTCGATGCGGACGGCGTCGAGACGGACGGCTGCGACCCGGGCGGCTGCGCCACGGTCGCCCTGGACGGCGCGGGCACCATGGGCGCCATGGACGGTGCGTTCGCCATAGGCGGCGCAGTGGCCGTGGCCGGCGCGTTCGCCATAGGCGGCGCGCTCGCCACCGTCGGCGCGAACACCACGGTCGCCGTGGCCGGCGCGGGCGCCATAGGTGGTGTGCGCACCACGGGCGCCATAGGCCGCACGGACGCCACGGCCGCCATGGACGGCGCGGTGGCCACCGTCGCCATGGCCGGCGCGCTCGCCGCGGACAACGCGGGTGCCGCGGGCACCATGGTCGGCGCGCGCGCCACGGACAGCGCGGGCGCCACCGTGGCCGGCGCGGGTGCCACCGTCGCCACCGTCACCATGGCCGGCGCGCTCGCCACGGGTACCACCGTCGCCACCGCCACCCCCGTCGCCGCCGACAGCTCGTTCACGTGCGCTCCTTCGTCTGCCGCTCCTCGTACGGCCCTCTCGTGTGCCGCTCCTTCGAGTACAGCTCCTTCGCGATGATCGTGCGCTGTACCTCCGTCGCGCCCTCGTAGATCCTCGGCGCCCGCACCTCGCGGTACAGATGCTCCAGCAGGTGGCCCCGCTGCAGGGCGCGGGCGCCGTGCAGCTGGACGGCTGCGTCCACGACGTACTGCGCGGTCTCCGTGGCCAGCAGCTTCGCCATGGCGGACCGCTTGGGCACGTCCGCCGCGCCCGAGTCGTACGCCTCCGCCGCCGCGTACACCAGCAGCCGCGCCGCCTCGGTCCGCACGGCCATCTCGGCGACCTGGTGGGAGACGGCCTGGAGGTCCTTGAGCGGTCCGCCGAAGGCCGTGCGGCGGGCCGTGTGGGCCAGAGTCGCGTCCAGGGCCGCCTGGGCCATCCCGACCGCGAACGCGCCGACGCTCGGGCGGAACTGGTTGAGCGTGCTCATCGCGACCCGGAAGCCTCCGTTCTCATCGCCGAGCATGTCGTCCCTGGTCACGGGCGTGCCAGCGAAGGCGAGCGCCCCGATGGGATGCGGCGAGAGCATCTCCAGGGGGCTCCCGGTCAAACCCTCCCGGTCGGCGGGCACCAGGAACGCGGTGATCCCCCGTGCGCCCGCGCCATGACCCGTTCGGGCGAAGACGGTGTAGAAATCGGCCTCCGGGGCGTTGGAGATCCAGCGCTTCTCGCCGCTGAGCCGCCAGCCGTCCCCGTCGGGCACGGCCTCCAGCGCGAGCGCCGCCGCGTCCGAGCCCGCGCCGGGCTCGCTCAGGGCGAAGGCGGACACCGCCCGGCCGGCGATCACCTCGGGCAGCCAGCGCTCCCGCTGCGCTGCCGTGCCCGCCTGGACCAGCGGATAGGCGCCGAGCCCCTGGAGGGCGAGGGCGGTCTCGGCCTCCGTGCAGCTGTAGGCCAGCGACTCGCGCAGCAGACAGAGCTCCAGCGCACCCGCTCCGAACAGGCGTTGCAGCAGTCCCAGCTCGCCGAGGGCGGCGACCAGCGGGCGGTTGACGCGCCCCGCCTCGCCCTTCTCCGCCAGCGGGCGCAGCTTCTCCGCGGCCAGGGTGCGCAGCTCGTCGCACCAGGCCTGCTGTACCGGATCGAGCGAGAATACGGGCATTCGTGCCCCCACTTCATGCGCATCTATCGCGGACTGTTGACTGTCGTCACCTTAACGATACGCTCGTTTCGCGACCCCACCACGACAAGGGGGCGAACCATGGAGCTGTCACCCTCGGCCCACCTCGACACGTTTGCGCGCGACCATCTGCCGCCCGCCGGGCAGTGGCCTGAACTCGTCTTCGACCTGCCCGAGCTCTGCTATCCGGAGCGCCTCAACTGCGGGGCCGAGCTGCTGGACCGCACCATCGAGCGGTTCGGCGCGGACCGGCCGGTCTTCCGCACCGGCGGCGGGGAGGTGTGGACGTACGGAGAGCTGCGCGACCAGGTCGACCGGATCGCTCACGTCCTCACCTTCGTCCTCGGCGTGGTCCCCGGCAACCGCGTGCTGCTGCGCGGCCCGACCACCCCCTATCTGGCCGCCTGCTGGCTGGCGGTGATGAAGGCGGGCGCGGTCGCGGTCACCGTGCTGGCCCAGCAGCGGGCCAAGGAGCTGACCGCGGTCTGCGAGATCGCCGCCGTCAGCCACGCCCTGTGCGACGTCCGCTCGGTCGACGAGCTGGTCAAGGCCGAGGCGCCGGGACTGCGCGTCACGGCGTACGGCGGCGACTCCCCCGACGATCTGCTGTCCCTGGCGGCCGGCGCGCCCTCGGAGCCGTACGCCACCGTCGCCACCGCCGCCGACGACGTGGCCCTGATCGCCTTCACCTCGGGCACCACGGGCCGCCCGAAGGGGTGCATGCACTTCCACCGGGACGTGCTGGCCGTGGCCGACACCTTCTCCGCGCATGTGCTGCGGCCCGAGCCGGGCGATGTGTTCGCGGGCAGCCCGCCGCTGGGGTTCACCTTCGGGCTCGGCGGTCTGGTCATCTTCCCGATGCGGGCCGGGGCCTGCTCCCTCCTGCTGGAGCAGGCGGGACCCAGGCAGCTGCTGCCCGCCATCGCCGAGCACCGGGTCTCGGTGCTGTTCACCGCGCCGACCGCCTACCGATTGATGCTCGACGAGCTCGACGGGCACGACACCGGCTCGCTGCGGCGCTGTGTGTCGGCCGGCGAGAACCTGCCCGCCGCCACCTGGCAGTCCTGGCACGAGCGGACCGGGCTGCGCATCATCAACGGCATCGGCGCGACCGAGCTGCTGCACATCTTCATCTCGGCGGCGGACGAGTCGATCCGTCCCGGGGCCACCGGAGTCCCCGTCCCGGGGTGGCACGCGCGCGTGGTGGACGCCGCGGGCTCGCCGGTGCCGGACGGCGAGGAGGGGCTGCTGGCCGTGCGCGGCCCGGTGGGGTGCCGCTATCTGGGCGACCCCCGTCAGGGTGAGTATGTGCGCGACGGCTGGAACCTCACCGGCGACACCTACATACGCGACGCGGACGGCTGGTTCCGCTATGTCGCCCGCGCGGACGACATGATCATCTCGGCCGGGTACAACATCGCCGGACCCGAGGTCGAGGACGCGCTGCTGCACCACCCCGACGTGGCGGAGGCGGCCGTGGTGGGCCGCCCGGACCCGGTGCGGGGGCAGATAGCGGTGGCGTACGTGGTGCTGCGCGAGGCCGTCCCGACCGGCGAGGACACCGCGGCGGCGCTCGTGGCGGCCGTCAAGCAACGGCTCACTCCGTACAAGTGCCCGCGCGAGATCGTCTTCCTCGACGCGCTTCCGCGCACCCCCACCGGCAAGCTGCAGCGCTTCCGTCTGCGGGCTCTAGAGTGATCACGTGGCCGAGCAGCACACTCCCCGATCCCTGATCGTCACCCTGTACGGCGCGTACGGACGCGAACGGCCGGGCTCCGTCCCCGTGGCCGAGCTCATCCGGCTGCTCGCGGTCCTCGGCGTCGACGCCCCGTCGGTGCGCTCGTCCGTCTCCCGGCTCAAACGGCGCGGTCTGCTCGTCCCCGAGCGCACCCCGGACGGCGCGGCCGGCTACGCCCTGTCGGCCGACGCCCGCCAGCTGCTCGACGACGGCGACCGGCGGATCTACGCCCGCCCCTCGCCGCTGCTGACCGACGGCTGGGTGCTCGCCGTCTTCTCCGTGCCGGAGGCCGAGCGCAACAAGCGCCATCTGCTCCGCTCGCGCCTGAGCCGGCTGGGCTTCGGGTCGGCGGCGCCGGGCGTGTGGATCGCGCCGGCGCGGCTGTACGACGAGACGCGGCACACGCTCCAGCGGCTCCAGCTCGATCCGTACGTCGAGCTGTTCCGCGGCGAGCACCTGGGCTTCGCGCCGACGGCGGAGGCGGTGGCGCGCTGGTGGGACCTGGGGGCCATCGCCAAGCAGCACGAGGAGTTCCTGGATCTGCACGAGCCGGTGCTGCGGGCCTGGGAGGCGCGCGAGGACGCTCCCGCGCAGGACGCCTACCGGGACTATCTGCCGGCCCTGGACTCCTGGCGGCGGCTGCCGTACGCGGATCCCGGGCTGCCGGCCGAGCTGCTGCCGCAGGGCTGGCCCGGCGGACGCTCGGCGGAGGTCTTCGCACGGCTGCACGCGCTGCTGCGGGACGCGGGCGCGGCGTTCGTGCAACCGTCGGCGCAGGAGCCCGCGTCGTAGCGGACATGAGCGATCGGGGGACGCTTGAACCGATGTGGCTGGTCGCGGCCAATGTCGTGCTCTGGCGGCGGTACGGCGAACTGGGGCAGGAGCTGCGGCCCGGCACCAAGGCGTACCGGGGCGGCACGAAGGTGTATGTCGTATCGACGCATGCGGGCATGGGCAGCGAGCAGCTGACGACGGTCGGGCACGGACGGCACAACAGCCACTGGATCACCATCGACACCAGCGCCCGGCATCTGCACACCTTCCGCGCCACGCTGGTCTACACGCCCGCGGTGCTGCGCCGGTACGACGCGGCGGGCTTCGGGCCGCCGCTGACGCGGGAGCAGACGGAGGAGCGGGCGGAGTTCCTCGAACGGGTGGCGGCCGAGGGGCGGCGCACGTCCCACCGCGGCCCGCATCCCGACCCCTGCCGGTGCCATGAGTGCCTGAGCGGGCCGCCCGCCCGCCTCGGCTGACCGGGCCGACACCTCTCGGGGTCCCGCGCGCCGCCGCCTCAGGGCAGGGTCAGCCTCGGCTTGGGGGCGTCCGTGCGGCCGGTCGGGGGCTTGCGGCTGCCTGCCCGGTACTGGTCCGGCCACCGCGCCGCCTCGCCCGCGTACTCCTGGTCCGCCGCCGCGTGCAGGGTCCAGTGCGGGTCGTACAGATGCGGCCGGGCCAGCGCGCAGAGGTCGGCGCGGCCCGCCAGCAGGATCGAGTTGACGTCGTCCCAGGAGGAGATCGCGCCGACCGCGATCACGGGGATGTCCAGGGCGTTGCGGATCCGGTCGGCGTACGGAGTCTGGTAGGAGCGGCCGAACTCCGGCTTCTCCTCGGGGACGACCTGGCCGGTCGACACGTCGATCGCGTCGACGCCGTGCGCGGCGAAGGCGCGGGCGATCTCCACAGCGTCCTCGGCGGTGGTGCCGCCGGGTACCCAGTCGGTCGCGGAGACGCGGACGGTCGTGGGCCGGTCGTCGGGCCACGCCTCGCGCACCGCGTCGAAGACCTCCAGGGGGAAGCGGAGGCGGTTGTCGAGCGTGCCGCCATAGGCGTCCGTGCGCCGGTTGGCGAGGGGAGAGAGGAACCCGGAGAGCAGATAGCCGTGGGCGCAGTGGAGTTCGAGCAGGTCGAAGCCGCTCTGCCCGGCGCGCCTGGCGGCTGCGGCGAACTGGTCGCGCACGGCGGTGAGCCCGTCGCGGTCGAGCGCGTGCGGGACCTGGTTGACGCCCGCGCGGTACGGAATCGGGGAGGCGGCCGACAGCGGCCAGTTGCCCCGCTCCAGCGGCTCGTCGATGCCCTCCCACATGAGCTTGGTGGAGCCCTTGCGGCCGGAGTGGCCGAGCTGGACGCCGATCGCAGCTCCGGGCGAGTGATGGTGGACGAAGTCGGTGACGCGGCGCCAGGCGGCGGCCTGCTCGGGCGTGTAGAGGCCGGTGCAGCCCGGGGTGATCCGCCCTTCGGGGCTCACGCAGACCATCTCGGTCATCACGAGTCCGGCGCCGCCGAGCGCGCGTGCGCCGAGGTGGACGAGGTGGAAGTCGCCGGGGAGTCCGTCCGCGGCGCTGTACATGTCCATCGCCGAGACGACGACGCGGTTGCGCAGGGTCAGTCCGCGCAGGGTCAGCGGTGTGAACATCGGCGGCGTGCCGGGCGGGCAGCCGAAGTCGCGCTCCACGGAGTCGGTGAAGGCGCGGTCGCGCAGACGCAGGTTGTCGTGGGTGACGCGGCGGCTGCGGGTGAGGAGGTTGAAGGCGAACTGGCGGGCCGGCTGGTCGAGATAGGAGGCCATGTCCTCGAACCAGCGCAGGCTCGCCGCCGCCGCGCGCTGCGTCGAGGCGACGACCGGGCGGCGCTCGCTCTCGTACGCCGCGAGCGCCTCGGCCAGACCGGGCTGCTCCTCGATGCAGGCGGCGAGCGCGAGGGCGTCCTCGACGGCGAGCTTGGTGCCGGAGCCGATGGAGAAGTGGGCAGTGTGGGCGGCGTCGCCGAGGAGCACGATGCGGCCGTGGGACCAGCGTTCGTTGACGACGGTCTGGAAGGCGATCCAGGAGGAGTTGTTGCCGCGCAGGGGGCGGCCGCCGAGGGCGTCGGCGAAGATCTTGGCGCACTGGTCGGCGGACTGCTGCTCGTCGCAGGCGTCCAGACCGGCCGCGCGCCAGACCTCCTCGCGCATCTCGACGATGACGGTGGAGGCGCCGGCGTGGGTACCGGCCCCGGCGCCGTCGGACGACGGGCGGGCATAGGGGTAGCCGTGCAGCTGCATCACGCCGTGCTCGGTCTCGGCGATCTCGAAGCGGAAGGCGTCGAGGGCGAAGTCGGCGGCGAGCCAGATGTAGCGGCAGCGGTGGGCGGTGACGTGCGGCGCGAAGACGTCGGCGTGCGCCTCGCGGGTGAGGCTGTGCACGCCGTCCGCGGCGATGACGAGGTCGTACGAGGCGGCGAGCTCGGCGGCGGGCGGGGCGGGGGTGCGGAAGCGGAGCCGTACGCCCAGGGACTCGCACCGCTCGTGCAGGATCTCCAGCAGCCGGCGCCGCCCGAGCGCGGCGAAGCCGTGGCCGCCGGAGGTGAGGGTGCGGCCGCGGTGGACGATGTCGATGTCGTCCCACCGTACGAACTCCTCCTGGAGGGCCCGGTAGACGACGGGGTCGGCGTGCTCGATCCCGCCGAGGGTCTCGTCGGACAGGACGACGCCGAAGCCGAAGGTGTCGTCGGGGGCGTTGCGCTCCCAGACCGTGATGTCGCGGGCCGGGTCGAGCCGCTTGAGCAGGGCGGCTGCGTACAGCCCGCCGGGGCCGCCGCCGATGACCGCGACGCGCAGGGGCGCGGACACGGCTACCGCCCCCGCCACTTCGGCTGGCGCTTCTCGGTGAAGGCGGCGTGGAACTCGGCGTAGTCCTCGCCGTTCATCAGCAGCGCCTGGGTCGCCGCGTCCAGCTCGACCGAGGCCGCGAGCGGCATGTCCAGCTCCGCGGTGAGCAGCGCCTTCGTCTGGGCGTGGGCCAGCGCCGGGCCGTCCGCGAGGCGGCGGGCCAGGGCGGCCGAGCGGGCGTCCGCCTCGCCCTCCTCGGTCAGCTCGCTGATCAGGCCGATCCGCTCCGCCTCGGGCGCGCGGACCGGTTCGCCGAGCATCAGCAGCCGGGTGGCGTGGCCGAGGCCGACGACCCTGGGGAGCAGATAGGCCGCGCCCATGTCGCCGCCCGACAGGCCCACCTTGGTGAACAGGAACGCGAACCGGGCCGACGGATCCGCCACCCGGAAGTCCGCCGCCAGCGCCAGCACCGCGCCCGCGCCGGCGGCGACGCCGTGCACGGACGCGATCACCGGGAAGGGGCACTCGCGCAGCGCGCGGACCACCTGGCCGGTCATCCGGTTGAAGTCGAGGAGCTCGGCGGTGTCCATGGAGAGCGTCGCGCCGATGATCTCGTCGACGTCGCCGCCGGAGCAGAACCCGCGCCCCTCGCCGGCCAGGACGAGGGCGCGCACGGAGCGCTCGCGGGAGAGCTCGGCGAGGAGGTCGCGCAGGTCGGCGTAGGCGCCGAAGGTGAGCGCGTTGAGCTTCTCGGGGCGGGCGAGGGTGACGACGGCGACATGGTCGTCGATCCTCAGCCGCAGATGGCGCCAGTCGTCGGTGCGCGACGCGGAGCCGGAAAAGGGGCTCATGGAGTGTGGCCTCCTTCAGCGCGGGCGGGGGCTGCTGCCTGCCTTCTGAAGTTATCACTCATCCGTGACTTCCGTCACGAGTGCGCGATACGCGCCTGGGTTCCGCGGCCGTGTACTGGGTCGGCGGAGGTCGGGTACCAGTTGCGACACAGGTCTCTGCCCTCAAGGGCAGAGACGAGGGTGCACGTCGTCGTGCTCCGTATGGTTGAAAACGGAACCGGCCGCCGGTCGCCCCGCGGCCCCGCCGGTCCCGTCCGCTCAGCCCGCCCGCCTCGCCCGCCCCGCCCGCCTCGAAGGGACTCGCCGTGCCCCACCCGAACGGACTCCGCCGTGCTTGAGAGCCCCGGCCCCGCCTCCTGGCGCATAGCGCTGCCGCGCACCGCAGCGGCCGTGCCCATGGCCCGCGCCCTCGTCCGCACGGCGCTCGCGGAGGTGGAGGGCTCGGCGGACCGGGACACGGCCGAGCTGCTGACGGCCGAGCTCGTCACCGACGCCGTCGCACACGGCCCCGGCGCGTCCCCCCTCGAGCTGGTGCTGGAGCTGCTGCCGACGGGCTGCCAGGTGGAGGTCCACGACGGCGGGAAGGCCCCGGCCGGAACGCCGTCCCGGCCGGGGCCCGCCGGCGAGCCCGCCCCGTGGCGGGACCACGGGCGCGGGCTGCTGCTGATCCGGGCGCTGAGCTCGGCCTGCGGTCACCGGACCACGGCCGGGGGCACGGCGGTCTGGTTCACGCTCCCTTCGAGGAACTGACCAGCTCGGGGGATGCGGAGTCCCCCTCGGGACTGTCCGCCTCGGGACTGTCCGCCTCGGGACCGGCCGCCTCGGGGCCGTCCGCCTCGGGACCGTCTCCCCCCGGACCGTCCGCCTCGGGACCGGCCGCGGAGCCGCCGTCGGAGCCGGGAGTGGCCGGGGAGGCCGCGAGCCGCGAGCGGCTGCGCCCGTACACCGCGTACACCACGGCTCCCGCCACCAGGAACACCGCGAACTGCACCCAGGTCGTCCAGCCCGTGCCCCAGATCAGGTACAGGCAGAAGGCCACGCCCAGCACCGGGCTGACCGGGTACAGCGGCACCCGGAACTTCGACTTCAGCCCGGGGTAGCGGCGGCGCAGCCCGATCACCGCGATGTTGACCACGGCCATGACGGCGAGCGTGCCGATGGTCGTCAGGTTCATCACGACGTCGAGCGGGGCGATCGCGGCCGGGACCGCGAACACGGCGGCGACGATCCAGGTGTTGGCGACCGGCGTGGAGGTCTTCGGGGAGACCCGCTCGAAGACCCGGGGGATCAGCCCGTCGCGGGACATCGACATCAGGATGCGCGTCTGGCCGTACATCACGGCGAGGACGACCGACGCGATGGCGACGACCGCGCCGAGCGCGATGACGCCGCCGCCGACGGTCGAGTCGGTGACCTGGTTGACGATCAGCGTGAGCGCGGCCGGCTTGTCGGCGACGTCGTCCGCGGACATCGCGCCGATGGCGGCGAGCGCGACCAGGCAGTACAGCAGGGTGACGATGCCGATGCAGATCATGATCGCGAGCGGGATGTTGCGCCGCGGGTTCTTGACCTCTTCGCCGGCCGTGGTGATCGCGTCGAAGCCGATGTACGAGAAGAACGCGAGCGACGCGCCCGACGTGATGCCCGCCATGTGGTGCGGCGAGAACGGCGAGAGGTTGTCCGAGGTGTACGCGGTGTAGGCGACCGCGCAGAACAGGATCAGGATCGCGATCTTCACCACGGCCATCACGGCGGTGGCACGGGCGCTCTCGCGGATGCCGCGGACCAGGAGCAGTGCGGCGAGCACCATCACCACGACGGCGGGGAGGTTGACGACGCCGCCCTCGCCGGGCGGGTTGGAGAGCGCGGCGGGCAGCTGCCAGCCGACGAGGCTGTTCAGCAGCTCGTTGAGGTACTGGCCCCAGCCCACGGCGACGGCGGCGGCGGAGACGCCGTACTCCAGCAGCAGACACCAGCCGACGAGGAAGGCGACGCGCTCGCCGAGCGTGGCGTACGCGAACGAGTACGAGCTGCCCGAGACGGGTATCGCGCTGCCCAGCTCGGCGAAGGCGAACGCGGTGAGGATGCAGGTGACGGCGGCCAGCATGAAGGAGACGACGACCGCGGGGCCGGCCTCGGCGACGCTGTCGGAGAGGCCGACGAAGATGCCGGTGCCGACGATCGCTCCGACGCCGAAGCACACGAGCTGGAAGAGCCCCATGGTGCGCTGGAGGCCATGCCCCTCGGTGTCCGCGCCGGATTCGGCGACCAGTCGGTCGGGGCTTTTGATGCGCATGGAGGGCCGTTCTCTTCGCGGTACGTACACAAGAAAGTGGGGTCCGAGCGCGAGCCCGAACCCCACAATCGAAGGCATACTAGCCGCCGAGCTGCATGTTCACCCAATTGTGCGCATGGCCATTCGATCTGGGGGCCGATGGTCCTGACGGCCGGGTGGGCCTTCGGGCCGTCCGTCCGACGCCGCCGTCCGAGGCCGTCCGTCAGGCCGCTCCCCCGGAGAGGGTGGCCACCATGACGGCCTTGATCGTGTGCAGCCGGTTCTCGGCCTCGTCGAAGACGACGGAGTGCTCCGACTCGAAGACCTCGTCGGTGACTTCGAGCTCGCTCAGACCGTGGCTCTCGTGGATCCCGCGGCCGACGTCGGTGCCGAGGTCGTGGAAGGCGGGGAGGCAGTGCATGAACTTCACGTCCGCGTTGCCGGTCGCGCGCAGCACGTCCATCGTCACGGCGTACGGGCCCAGCGCCTTGATGCGCTCGTCCCAGATCTCCTTGGGCTCGCCCATCGAGACCCAGACGTCGGTGGCGACGAAGTCGGCGCCCTTGACACCTTCGGCGACGTCCTCGGTGAGGGTGATCCGGGCACCGCTGGCCTCGGCGGCCTCGCGGGCCCGGGCGACGATCTCCTCGGCCGGCCAGTACGCCTGGGGCGCGACGATCCGGATGTCCATGCCCAGCAGCGCGCCGGTGACGAGGTAGGAGTTGCCCATGTTGAAGCGGGCGTCGCCGAGGTAGGCGAAGGCGATGCGGTCGAGCGGCTTGTCGCTGTGCTCGGTCATGGTGAGCACGTCGGCGAGCATCTGGGTGGGGTGCCAGTCGTCGGTGAGGCCGTTGTAGACCGGGACCGACGCGTACGCGGCGAGCTCCTCGACGACGGCCTGTCCGTCCCCGCGGTACTCGATGGCGTCGAACATCCGGCCGAGCACCCGCGCGGTGTCCTTCGCGGACTCCTTGCTCCCTATGTGCGAGCCGGACGGGTCGATGTACGTCGTCGACGCGCCCTGGTCCGCCGCCGCGACCTCGAAGGCGCAGCGCGTCCGGGTGGAGGCCTTCTCGAAGATCAAGGCGATGTTCTTGCCGCGCAGCCGCTGCTCCTCCGTGCCGGCCCGCTTGGCCGCCTTGAGCTCGGCGGCGAGATCGACCAGGCCGCGGAACTCCTCGGCGGTGAAGTCCAGCTCCTTGAGGAAGTGGCGGCCTTCGAGATGTATCGCCATGGTGGCTGCTCCTGGATCGCGACTGCGGTGACCGTGGAACTATATACGAAGCTCTGCATTGCTATTCAGGGCGACCTGGCCTGCCCGGCCTGCCTGCCTGCCCGGCCTGCCTGCCTGCCCGGCCGACGGTCTCTCGCCGACCCTCTCCCAGTTCCGCGCCACTCGCTACGCGGCGTCCCTCTCGACCGGGCAGCTCATACACCGCGGCCCTCCCCTGCCCCGGCCCAGCTCGCTGCCCCGGATCTCGATCACTTCGATGCCGCGCTTGCGCAGATAGGTGTTGGTGGTGACATTGCGCTCGTACGCCACGACGACCCCGGGCTCGACGGCGAGCACATTGCATCCGTCGTCCCACTGCTCGCGCTCGGCGGAGTGCACGTCCTGGGTCGCCGTCAGCACGCGGATCTCCTGGAGCCCCAGCGCCGCCGCGATGGCGCTGTGCATCTGCTCGGGCGGATGGTCGGAGACCCTGAGCCCCTGCGAGCCCTCGGCCGGCTCGATGGTGTACGAGCGGAGCATGCCCAGCCCCGCGTACTGCGTGAACGTGTCCCGGTCGACCATCGTCATCACCGTGTCGAGGTGCATGAAGGCCCGGCGCTTGGGCATGTCCAGCGCCACGATCGAACGGGCCGAGCCGGTCGCGAACAGCCCCCGCGCCAGCATCTCCACGGCCTGCGGGGTGGTGCGCTCGCTCATCCCGATCAGCACCGCGCCGTTGCCGATGACCAGCACGTCGCCGCCCTCGATGGTGGAGGGGTAGTCGTCCTGGCCCTCCGACCAGTAGTGGAAGGCGCCGGCGCGGGCGCTGGTGAAGACCGGGTGGTGCTTGTAGATCGCCTCGAAGTGCACGGTCTCCCGCTGCCGGGCGGGCCAGCGCATCGCGTTGATGGAGACGCCGTCGTAGATCCAGGCGGACGTGTCCCGGGTGAAGAGATGGTTCGGCAGCGGCTGGAGCAGGAAGTCGTCCAGGTCCATCACATGGAAGCGGACGGACGTCGGCTCGGTGTGACCGGCGAGGAACTCCCGCTTCGTCATCCCGCCGACCAGCGCTTCCGTCAGATCCGGGGTGGGCAGCGCGTCGAACGCCGCTCTGAGGTGGTCGGTGGCGAGCGGCCCGTACTCCTTCTCGGCGAAGACCCGGTCCAGTACGAGCTTTCTGGCCTCGGGGATCTCCAGCGACTCGCGCAGCAGATCCCCGAAGAGGTGCACCTCCACACCCCGGTCGCGCAGTACGTCGGCGAACCCGTCGTGCTCCTGCCGGGCGCGGCGGACCCAGAGCACGTCGTCGAAGAGCAGGGCGTCCTTGTTGCTCGGCGTGAGCCGCTTCAGCTCCAGATCGGGACGGTGCAGGACGACCTGGCGCAGCCGCCCGGTCTCGGAGTCGACGTGGAATCCCATGTATCCCATCCTCACCGCGCGGGCGGCTGTTCACCTGGCGAGCCACGCGCTGCTTGCGTCACCGGACGTGCTGTTCGGGGATGTGCTCTCGCAGAGAACTCCCGTCGCGCCTCGCAGGCCGTCCGAGAGCTCGGGAGGGCGGGCGCCGGCGAGGCTGAGCAGCTTCTGCCACAGCGGCCCCTGGGCGTATATGTAGCTTCCGGGCCGCCATGAAACATGTGCCACGCGTAGCGGTACTGCGCGCACGCCTCCTGCCCACCGCGTCCATCGGCCGCCGTCGCCGGTGATCGCAGACTGAAGGGGAGGCGCTGACAGCGCCTCCCCTTCAGCTTTCGGCAGGGCTCAGAGCCGGGGGTCGACCGGCTCCGACTCCAGAGCCAGCACCGCGAAGACCGCTTCGTGGATCCGCCACAGCGGCTCGCCCGCGGCCAGCCTGTCCAGGGCCTCCAGCCCCAGCGCGTACTCGCGCAGGGCGAGCGAGCGCTTGTGGCCGAGGAACCGGTTGCGCAGGCGCTCCAGGTTCTCCGGGCGGGTGTACTCGGGGCCGTAGATGATCCGCAGATACTCGCGTCCGCGGACCTTGATCCCCGGCTGCACGAGCCGGCCCTTGCCGTCGCGGGCCAGCGCCTGGAGCGGTTTGACGACCATGCCCTCGCCGCGGCGCCCGGTCATCTCCAGCCACCAGTCGACGCCGGCCTGGACGGACGCCTCGTCACCGGTCTCGACGACGAGCCGCCGGGTGACCTGGAGCATGGAGGTGGGGTCGTTCTCCACCAGCCGGTCCAGCCACGCCAGTTGCTCGTCGTGCGGGACGGCCGCCAGCGAGCGGCCCCGCACGGCGAGGATCTGGAACGGCGCGAGACGCACCCCCTCCAGCCCCTCGGTCGTCCAGCAGTACTGCCGGTAGGCCTCGGTGAACGCGGCGGCGTCCGCCGCCCGCTCACGCTGCTTGGCCAGCAGCCCGTCCACCTCGACACCGCGCGCGACGGCGGAGGCGAGCGCGGCCGTGGCTCCGGGGAGCACGGCGCGGGAGGCCGCGCCGACCGCGGCGTACTGCGAGCGCAGCAGCCCGGACGCCTTGAGCGACCAGGGCATCAGCTCGGCGTCCAGCAGCAGCCAGTCCGTGTCGAGCTCGTCCCACAGCCGGGCCTCGCCCGCCGCCGCCCGCACCCGGCCCAGGATCTCCTCGGTGACGCTCTCGTCGTCGAAGAAGGGCCGCCCGGTGCGGGTGTAGAGCGCGCCCGTCGGTCCCTCGACCCCGAACCGCTCGCGCGCGGCGGCCGCGTCGCGGCAGACGAGGACGACCGCGCGGGAGCCCATGTGCTTCTCCTCGCACACGACCTTCTCGACGCCGTCCGCCTTGTACTGGGCGAAGGCCTCGGCCGGGTGCTCCAGGAACCCCTCGCGGTCCGAGGTCGCGGTCGGCGACATCGTGGGCGGCAGATAGGCGAGCAGCCGCGGGTCCACCGCGAAGCGGCTCATGACCTCGAGCGCGGCGGCCGCGTTCTCCTCGCGCACGCCGATGCGGGCCATGTGCCCGGTCTCCACGACGCGTCGGCCCTGCACGTCGGCGAGGTCCAGCGGACGGCCCTCGCGCCCGCCCGGGGCCTCGGTGAGGAGCGGCTTGGCCGGTTCGTACCAGACCTTCTCCGCCGGCACGTCGACCAGCTCGCGCTCCGGCCAGCGCAGCGCGGTCATCTTGCCGCCGAAGACCGCTCCGGTGTCCAGGCAGATGGTGTTGTTGATCCACGAGGTGTCGGGCACGGGGGTGTGGCCGTACACCACTGCCGCGCGGCCTCGGTAGTCCTCCGCCCACGGGTAGCGCACGGGCAGCCCGAACTCGTCGGTCTCGCCGGTGGTGTCGCCGTACAGCGCGTGCGAGCGCACCCGGCCCGAGGTGCGCCCGTGGTACTTCTCGGGCAGGCCCGCGTGGCAGACCACCAGCCTGCCCTCGTCGAGGACGTAGTGGCTGACGAGCCCGTCGATGAACTCCCGTACCTGCTCGCGGAAGCCGTCGTCCTCGCGCTCCAGCTGCTCGATGGTCTCGGCGAGGCCGTGCGTGTGCTGGACGTTGCGGCCCTTGAGCCAGCGGCCCAGCTTGTTCTCGTGGTTGCCGGGGACGCACAGGGCGTTGCCGTCGGCGACCATGCCCATGACCCGGCGGAGCACGCCGGGGCTGTCGGGCCCGCGGTCGACGAGGTCTCCGACGAAGACGGCCGTACGTCCCTCGGGGTGTACGCCGTCCGCATAGCCGAGCCGGCCGAGCAGGGTCTCCAGCTCGGAGCTGCAGCCATGGACGTCGCCGATGATGTCGAAGGGCCCGGTGAGGTGGCGAAGGTCGTTGTACCGGTGCTCCAGGACGACCTCGGCGCTCTCGACCTCCTCCACGCTGCGCAGGATGTGCACCTTGCGGAAGCCCTCGCGCTCCAGTCCGCGCAGCGAGCGGTGCAGCTCGCGGCGGTGGCGCTGGATGACGTGCCGGGGCATGCCGGCACGGTCGGGGCGCCCCGCGTTGCGTTCGGCGCACACCGCCTCCGGCAGGTCGAGCACGATCGCGATCGGCAGCACGTCGTGCTGCCGGGCCAGCTGGACCAGCTGCCGGCGGCTCTCCTGCTGCACGCTGGTGGCGTCGACGACGGTCAGCCGTCCGGCGGCGAGCCGCTTGCCGGCGATGTAGTGGAGCAGGTCGAAGGCGTCGCCGCTCGCGCTCTGGTCGTTCTCGTCGTCGGCGACCAGTCCGCGGCAGAAGTCCGAGGAGACGACCTCGGTGGCCTTGAAGTGCTTGCGGGCGAACGTGGACTTGCCGGAGCCGGTGGCCCCGATGAGGACGACCAGCGAGAGGTCGGTGACCGGCAGTGTGCGCTTCGCCGGCGCGGCGGTGTCTGTCGTACTGGTCATGCGGCCTTCGCCTCCCTCTTGCTCTTCTCGGTCTTCTCGGTCTTCTCGGCCGTGGTGTCGTCGGCCCGGGTGAACACCGCCATCTGCGTGGGCGGCCCCACCTCGGGGTCGTCGGGTCCGACGGGCACGAACTCCACCGCGTATCCATGCCGCTGCGCGACCGCGCCGGCCCAGGAGCGGAACTCCTCGCGCGTCCACTCGAAGCGGTGGTCGCCATGGCGTACGTGCCCGGCGGGCAGCGTCTCCCAGCGGACGTTGTACTCGACGTTCGGCGTGGTCACCAGCACGGTCCCCGGCCGCGCCGACCCGAACACCGCGTACTCCAGCGCCGGCAGCCTCGGCAGGTCGAGGTGCTCGACAACCTCGCTGAGCACGGCGGCGTCATAGCCGCCGAGCCGCTTGTCGGTATAGGTGAGCGAGCCCTGGGTGAGCTTGACCCGCGCGGCCTGCCGCTCGCCCATCCGGTCCAGCTTCAGCCGTCGCTCGGCGATGGTCAGCGCCCGTACGGACACGTCGACGCCCACGATCTCGGTGAACCGCACGTCCTTGAGCAGTGCCTGCACCAACTGGCCCTGTCCGCAGCCCAGGTCGAGCACCCGGCTCGCCCCGGCGGCCCGCAGGGCGTTCAGGATCGCCTCCCTGCGCTGCTCGGCGAGCGGCACGGGCCTGTCTTCCGTGTCCGTCGCCTCGTCCACCGCGTTGTCGACGTCCTCGACCTCGAGGTCGTCGGCCTCGGCGAGCCGCACCAGCTCCAGTCGCTCCATCGCCTGCCGGGTCAGCCCCCAGCGGCGCGCCAGATAGCGGCTGGTGATCAGCTTCTGCTCGGGGTGATCGGCCAGCCAGCCCTCGCCGGCCCGCAGCAGCTTGTCCACCTCGTCGGGCGCGACCCAGTAGTGCTTGGCGTCGTCGAGCACCGGCAGCAGGACGTACAGCTGCCGCAGCGCGTCGGCGAGCCGCAGCTCCCCTTCGAGCACCAGCTGTACGTAGCGCGAGTCGCCCCACTCCGGGAACCGCTCGTCCAGCACCACCGGCTCGGCCTCGACCGACGTCCAGCCCAGCGGCCCGAACAGCTTGCGGACCAGCTCGGCCCCGCCGCGCGCGGGCAGCGCGGGCACCTCGACGCGCAGCGGCAGCGGGCTCTGGGCCCGCTCGGGCAGCGCGGCGCACACGCCCCGAAGGGCGCTCTTGAACACCGTGCTCAGCGCGACGGCCAGCAGGGACGAGGCGGCGTAGGGTCGGTCGTTGACGTACTGGGCGAGCGCCGAGTCGGGCGCGCCGCCGCGGCCCTTGCCCTTGCCGCGCCGCACCAGCGCCACCGGATCCACCTCCAGCAGCAGCGCGGCCGTGCAGCGCTCGGCGGACGCCTCCGGGTAGAAGACATGCGCCGTGCCGTGCGAGGTGGAGAACGTCTGCGCCCGGTCGGGATGCTTGTGCAGCAGGAATCCGAGGTCGGTGGCAGGACGTTCCAGGTCTCCGGTCGTACTGATCGTCAAGAACACGTGTCCGAGTATGACCGTCTTCCTGCCGCTGCGACCAGCAGTTTTCCTCAGGCTCCGGTCCCCGGCTCCCTCGTTGCTCCCTTCTCTTCAAGGTCTTCTGCGCTCCTGTCCAGCGACTCCTTGAGCCGGGAGATCTGACGCGGCCCGACCCGGCAGCAGCCGCCGATCAGCCGGGCGCCGGCCGCCGCCCACTGCCGTGCCATGGCCGGGTCGTACGTCGTCGCGCCGCGCCATCCGCGCGCGTCCGCGTCCCACCGCTCCCCGCTGTTCGGGTAGACGACGACCGGCTTGCCCGTCGACTGTGCGGCGAGCTCGACCGCCGGGCCGGCGTCGCCCGGCTCGCAGCAGTTCACCCCGACGGCGATCACCTCCTCCCGGCCCGCTGCCAGCGCGAAGGCCCGCGCCAGCTCCTGCCCCGCCCGGGTCCGCCGGCCCACGACGCTGTACGAGAGCCAGACGGGGACCCCGCAGCCCTCGACCACCCGCAGCAGGGCCTCCGCCTCGTCCATGTCCGGCACCGTCTCCAGCGCCAGCACATCCGCTCCGGCGGCGGCCAGAGCCTCCACCCTCGGCCGGTGGAAGCGCTCCAGCTCCCGCACGGACAGTCCGTACCGGCCGCGGTACTCGCTGCCGTCCGCGAGCATCGCGCCGTACGGCCCGACCGAGGCCGCGACCCAGACCTCCCGCCCGGCCCCCGCGCCCGCGGCGCGCGCCAGCGCCACACTGCGAGCCAGCAGCTCCGCGGCCTCCTCCCGTCCCACGCCCCGCTGGGCGAAGCCCTCGAACGTGGCCTGATAGCTGGAGGTGATGAGCACCTGCGCGCCCGCCCGCGCATACGCCGCGTGCGCTGCCTCGATCTGCCGCGGCCCGTCGGCGAGCAGCCGCGCCGACCAGAGCGCGTCGGACAGATCGCAGCCCTGCGCCTCCAGCTGGTTGGACAGACCGCCGTCGAGGACGACGGGCCCCTCGGCGAGCGCGGAGGCGAGCGTACGGGCGGGCATCTCGATCACTCCCGGGTGCGGATCAGCCGAGCTGGGACTGGACCTGCGCGGAGATCAGCTCCAGGTGGTCCAGGTCCCCCAGGTCCAGGAGCTGGAGGTAGACCCGGGACGATCCGATCGCGGCGTACCGACCGATCTTGTCGACCACTTCGGCGGGCGAGCCGGCCAGCCCGTTCGCCTTCAGCTCGTCCACGTCCCGTCCGATGGCGGCGGCGCGGCGGGCCACCTCCGCGTCGTCCTTGCCCACGCAGACGACCAGGGCGTTGGAGTACACCAGGTCGTCCGCTCCCCGCCCGGCCGCCTCCGCGGCGGCGCGGACCCGGCCGAACTGGCGCTCGCTGTCCTCGACGGAGGCGAAGGGGATGTTGAACTCGTCGGCGTACTGCGCGGCGAGCCTGGGGGTGCGGGTCGCCCCGTGGCCGCCGATCAGGACCGGCACCTTTTCCTGGGCGGGCTTGGGCAGCGCGGGCGAGTCGGCGAGCTGGTAGTGCGCGCCGTCGTAGGAGAACGTCTTGCCGATCTCCGTGGCCCACAGCCCGGTCACGATGGCCAGCTGCTCCTCGAGCCGTGCGAACTTCTCCTTGGGGAAGGGGATGCCGTACGCCTTGTGCTCCTCCTCGAACCAGCCGGCGCCCAGGCCCAGCTCGACCCGGCCGCCCGACATCTGGTCGACCTGCGCGACCTGGATGGCGAGCACGCCCGGCAGCCGGAAGGTCCCCGCGGTCATCAGCGTGCCGAGGCGGATCCGACTCGTCTCGCGGGCGAGCCCGGCCAGGGTGATCCAGGCGTCGGTCGGCCCGGGGAGACCGTCGGCGGACCCCATGCTGACGTAGTGGTCAGAGCGGAAGAAGGCGTCGAAGCCCAGGTCCTCGGTGGCCTTGGCAACAGTTAGCAGGGTGGAGTAGCTCGCCCCTTGCTGGGGCTCGGTGAAGATTCGAAGATCCATACACCCATCCTGCACCGTCGAACGGCCGTCAACCCCACCGTCCCCGCCACGCCCACCGCGGCACGGTCGGGTGAAAAAGACGGACGCCGAGCGGCAGACTTCGGGCGAGGCGGTCCCACAGGGGCGCGTATCGAGCGACACATGATCGCGAGGTCATGATGGACCCGCCGCCGAGTCCACCGCGTCCACCGCATCCCGTGCATCCCGTGCGTCCCGAGCCCCCCGTGGGTCCCGTGGGTCCCGTGGGTCCACCGCGTCCGCTGGGCCGGCGGGGACCGGCGCGCCCAACGCGCCCGCCGCGCCCGGCGGCCCCTCCGACGAGCCGGGTCTGTCGGGCGCATCGCCGCCAGGCGCCCCACCGGAGCCGGACGCCCCGCATAACTCGGGCGTCTGCAGCGGCTCGACCGGATCTCCTCTGCCCCGGGCCACGCCCGAGGGTCTCTCCGAGTCGCGCACCGTGAGCCGGCGCAGCATGCCCCGCACCCGGTCGCTCGACTCGTCGGCTGCGTCTATCGCCTCGATGCACAGCCAGTACAACCCCTCCTCGTCCGTCGCGCACGCGACGCCGACCAGGGCGATGCCCACGTCCCCCAGCAGCGCGTTCAGCCCGGTCAACGTGCGTCGGGTGTCGATCACTTCGGTCAGCTGTCCGGCGCGGACCGCGCCGCTGCGCACCATCGGGTGGTCGAGCACTCCGCACCCGCGGCCGCCGATCTCGCTGAGCCCCCGCGCCTCTCCCCTCAGCTCGGGCGGGCCGCACACGGCCAGCCTGCCGCCGATCGCCTGGGCGAGGGCCTGGGCCTGCCATGCCTCCGCCACGATGTCCGGCACTTCCTGGCTCTGCGCCAGGGCGTGCCGGCTGGCTCCGATGAGTCGCTCCGCATCCATCTATGCCGCCCCCGTTCATACGACTTTCTGCCCACTCAGTTCATTACCCAGAGTGAAGGTCCTTGAGCCGAAAAGCCAGGGGAATTCGGAAATCTGTGGACAGGAAGGCCGTTGTGGATAACTTGATGACTCCATAGAGTGACGAAGCCCTCGTGGAAGCCACGTTCGAGCCCTCGGAAAGGATCACTTCGCGGGGAAGCGGACCTCATTCCGGTCGATCTTCTCGGAGAGCGCCGCCAGCGCGTCCACGCCCAGCACCTCGCAGAACTGCAGCAGATAGGCCAGCACGTCCGCGACCTCGTCGCGCACCCGGTGCGCGGCCTCCTCGCCCTCCATGACCTGGGCCGACTGCTCCGGCGTCAACCACTGGAAGATCTCCACCAGTTCGGACGCCTCCACGCTGAGGGCCACCGCCAGGTTCTTCGGGGTGTGGTACGGCTGCCACTGCCGCGCCGCCGCGAATTCGACCAGCCTGCGCTGCAGCCCGGCCACGTCCAGTCCGTCGTCTCTTGTCACGGCACCAGGTCTACCACCGTCACACCGGCCGCCCCACGCGCAGCCGACGCATCGCCGACCGCCCCCACCAGCCTGATGTGCCCCCGTGCGCACATCTCCGCGCCCAGCGAGATCAGCTCGCTCCTCTGGCGCGCGTCCAGGCAGCGGTCGAGGCCGTCCGCGAGGACCGTGAGCGACTGGAGCGCCGACGGCACCTCGGCCGCCTGCTCCACGGCCAGCACGCCCGGCCCGGTGAGCAGCACCAGCGCGAGGCCCAGAAACCTCAACTCGCCCTCTCCGAGCCGCCCCAGAGGGGTGGCCGCGCCCGCGTCGCCCCGCGCGAGCAGGGCGCGCACGGTGCCGTCGTCGAGCTCGTCGACGGCGAGGTCCGCCACCTCCCCCGCGCAGCCCGCCCGCGCCGCGGCTGCCAGCCGGGCGTGCCGCCGGGCGCACTGGCGCCGCGTCCGGTGCAGCACGGCGGCCAGGTTGTCGCAGCCGCGCCGCAGCCGGCTCTCCCGCGGGTCGACGGGCCGGCGCATCAGCTGCGGCTGGGGATCGCAGACGAAGACGGACCGCAGCGCCACCACCACCTGCTCGGCGGCGGCCAGGACCCGTAACTGGCCCTGGGTCTTGCCGGCTACGCGCAGCGGCAGCAGGGCGGTGCCGAGCCGGTCGTCCGGCAGCGGGGCGCGGGTGACGGACGCGGCGCCGGCGGTGTGCCAGGCAGCCTGCACCGAGGAGCGGCTCGGATCGCGCAGCGCGGTGGTCAGCAGGGTCTGTCCGCCGGCGGTCAACCGCTCGCCGACGACCCGCAGTTCCGGCTCGGCCTGCACGGCCAGATCGAGCCGCACGGGACCGGCCGGGCCGTCGACCGTGCAGCCGATCCGGAAGCCCCGCCGCCCCTGGCGGTCGGCCTCGGCCCGCTCCGGCACGCACGCGGCCGGGTCCGGGAAGACCGCGGCCAGCTCCTCTCCGGCGGCCAGCCGTGCCAGCGCCTCGTACGCCTGGAGGGCACTGGACTTGCCGCTGCCGCTCGCCCCCGTGAAGAGGGTGAGCGGCCCGAGCGGGAAGGCCGCACCCCGGTGCGACTTGAAGGCGGAGAGCCGTAGTTCGACGACGACGGGGCGGGGGCTGTTCCCGCTGGTGAGCGGCGTGTTCGCGTCCATGGGCGGACGGTACGCAGCGCGAGCGAAGCCGAACCGTTCCCTCTGGACGGCCTTCCTACGAATGAGGGACGGCCGCGGCGGCGATCCCTTCGACCTCTGTTCCGACCGGGGCGAGCAGGAAGACATTGCGGTCGACTCGATGCATACCGCTGCCGAGGCCGAAGACGACTCCGCTGCTGAAGTCGAGGATCCGCTTGGCGACTTCGGTGTCCGCGCTCGTCAGGTCGAGCAGCACCGGGATCTGGGCGACGAGGTACTCGGCGACCTCGCGCGCGTCGGCGAAGACCTGCACGCGCAGTACGACGAATCGGCGCTGCTCGGCCGCGTACTCCTGCGGGATGGTGTGGTGGTCGACCCGCGACGGCCATTCGTTGCGTCCCCGCAGGGGGACGACTTGGGCCAGCCCCTCCCACTGCTCGTCGGTGACGTCGTACCTCTCGTACCTACTCATGGGCGCCATCCTCCCGCCCCTCACCCGTTCGGCCCAACACCGACACGCCCCGTAGGGCGTTCCGCGGCGTGCGACGCGCCTCCTGGAGCCCGGCCGCGCCGGGTCCGGGCGTCACATGCGCCGGTTCGCGTAGTAGTGCTCGATCAGCCGGATGAAGGAGACGTCGTTCTCGTCCTGGCCGCCCTCGAAGTCGGGCGAGTCCTTGACCTCGCCCTTCGTGCACGAGACGCGGACCTTCTCGTCCTGTGTGTCGATGCTGGTCACCAGGCCCGCCGGGAGCACCACCCGCCGACCGAGGATCCATGGGCCCGTGTCCACGACGACGAAGGACCGGCCCACTTCCTCCGTGTGCTTGTCGATCTTGCCTATGGGGCCGTCGGACGCCTCGACGCCATAGCCGACGAGCTGTGCGCCGGGCACATATCCCGCCGTGTCGCGGTAGCCCCACATGTCGCTGGTCATGACCGCCTCCTCACGGTGCTGCGGCTGCTGTTCCGCGTCGGCTCCTTCGCCGACCCGCCCAGCGGATACCCGGCCGCCCGCCTCCCATGCACCCCGCCGGCGCCTCCGCCGAGCGGTCGCCGCATTGGCGTTGACGGCGACAACCATAATCAGAAAGCGCGGAGTCGATAACCGTCTCCATTGCAGCCTTTGATATTTCGATCGGCATGCGCTTCAATCCCCCTGCCGGATCCCGACAACGGGGAGTCTCATGAGTCCTGAACACCGCAGCTCCGACGTAAAGAACCAGCCAGATACCGCACACGATCACGGCCATGAGAACAAACGAGGTCACGACCGCGGGCACGGCGGCGAGCATGGCCACAGTCACGGCCATGGCCACGGACATGGGCATTCGCACAGCCATGCCGTGTCCGCGGACGCCGATCGCCGATGGTTATCCATCTCGTTAGCCCTGATCACCGCCTATATGGCGGTGGAATTCTTCATCGGCCTGGCGGTGAATTCCCTCGCCCTGATTTCCGATGCCGCGCATATGCTTTCCGACGCGGCGTCGATCGTGCTCGCGCTCGTGGCCATGAGGCTGGCGGCCCGCCCGGCGCGCGGCGGCTACACCTATGGGTTGAAGCGGGCCGAGATCCTCTCCGCCCAGGCCAACGGCCTGACCCTGCTGCTGCTCTCCGTCTGGCTCGCCTACGAGGCCGTGGAGCGGCTGATAGAGCCGCCCGAGGTGGGCGGCGCGCCGGTGCTGATCACGGCGCTGGCCGGAGTGGCCGTCAACATCGTGGCCGCCTGGTGCATGTCGAAGGCGAACCGCTCCTCGCTCAACGTCGAGGGCGCGTTCCAGCACATCATCACCGATCTGTACGCCTTCATCGCGACCGCCGTGGCCGGCGCCGTCGTGCTGGTCACCGGGTTCGTCCGCGCCGACGCCGTCGCCTCGCTGATCGTCGTCGCCCTGATGGTCAGGTCCGGCGTGTCCCTGGTCCGGGCGTCCGGGCGGATCTTCCTGGAGGCGGCGCCCGAGGGCGTGGACCCGGACGCCGTCGGCGACCGGATGGCCAAGCGGGACACGGTGGTCGAGGTCCACGACCTGCACGTCTGGGAGATCACCTCGGGCGAGGTCGTCCTCTCCGCCCATGTGCTGGTCGAGCCCGGCGGCAGCTGCCACACGGTGCGGGAGGACGTGCACACGCTCCTGCGCGAGGAGTTCGGGATCACCCACGCCACGCTCCAGGTCGACCACGCGCCGGGCTATGTCAAGGGCGTCGGCTCATGGGAGGACGACCAGGGGGACCAGCAGAAGCACTGCGAGCAGGCGCACGGCGAGGTCTACCACCGGGGCCGCTCGCTCAACGGCCCGGCCCGGGGCCGTCCGCACGGTCACGACCATGGGCGCCCGGCTGCTCAGGGCCATGGTCACGGACACGACCACCATGGCCACGAGCACGATCACGGGGGCTCTTCCGCCCCGAGCCCCAGCGGCGCGTGATCGGCCGCTCCACCAGGGCGTACAGGGCCCACGAGACGAGCAGCACGACGGCGAACATGCCCAGGAGAGCGGCGACGCGCACACCGGTCGAGGCCGTGCGGTCGGGGTCGATCTCCTGGTAGCCGTACTGCAGCACGAGCATATGGACCATGTAGAACGCGAAGGAGATCTCCCCCAGCCACACCATCGCGCGGCGCCGCGGGAGGGAGCGGCCGCCCCGGAGGTCGGCGCCCGCGGCCGCGAGGACGAGCAGCGCCATCGGCACAACGAGGACCGCAGCGATGGCGTAGAGGAACGGCACGTTCAGGGCCAGCGGGTATCCGACGGCGAGCGCCGCCAGCGCGTGCCAGTAGCGGACGGCGACCCGCCGGCCGTCCAGCACCGCCCTGGCCAGCAGCATGCCGAGGACGAACTCCAGCAGCCGTGAGGCCGGGAAGACGTACACGAACCAGTACTGGTGCAGTGTCACCGGGAACGTGGCGAACTTCGGCTCGCCCGAGAGGGCGACGGTGGCCGGCAGCGGCAGCAGGATGACCGCGAGCGCGAGGCCGGCCGCGCAGTGCCACAGCAGCCGGGCCGGTATCCGCCGGATCCAGTGGATCAGCAGCGGGAAGCAGAGGTAGAAGAAGGCCTCGCAGGACAGCGACCAGGAGACTCCGTTGACGCTGTCGTACACGTCGAAGACCGGCGACCAGGACTGCACCAGCAGCAGATTGGGCACGGCCTGGCGGGCGGCGACCTGGCCGCCCGTCCAGTAGATCAGCACCATCGCCGCGAACCAGGTGACCGCGTGCGTGGGGTAGATCTTCGCGGCTCTGCGCCGCCAGAATCCGGCGACCGTGTCGTCGGTCCGCGCGGACCAGGCGAGGACGAATCCGCTCAGCAGGAAGAAGAAGCCGACGCCGGAGCGGGCGGCCGTCAGCGCCAGCATGGCGAGGGTGTTGTCCTCGAATCGGCCGTCGAACCAGATGGCGAAGTAGGCGTGCGAGGCGAAGACGACGAACGCCGCGAAGAACCGGAGGCCGGTCAGCGAGGGAAGCCGCGACAAGGCCGATCCCGCCGAGGGTCCCCCTGGTGCGGCGGATCCGGCGGTGGAGGACTGGGGAAGTGCCGTAGCCAAGGCTTCTCCTCGTAGGCGGCGGACGCAGCCGTTTCCGGTCAGCACGAGGCAGAACGCGGCAGAGGGTTGCAGAACGGGCCAGAACCTATCAACGGCGATGGCCGGATGTATGCCACCTACAGATGGCATCCGCGGCTGCAACTCCAGTTGCAGACAGGCCTCTTGAACGCGTGCGCCCCGCGTCCTCGGGCGACCCCTACCGCCCGAGCAGCCTCAGCAGCGCGGCCTCCTCGATCGGGTTCAGTCCGGCGACCGGACGGGCGCCCACGCCCCGTCCCAGCCGGTCGCGCAGGACCGCGGCGGCGGTCTGTGCGATCGGCCGCGTGCGCAGCCCCGCCGCGAAGGACGAGGTCGCGTCGCGGGCGAGCGCGCCGTGCAGCGCGCGCGGCGGCCACAGGGCGAGCGATCTGGGCCCGGTCCACGGCTGGACTCCGGCGGCCAGCAGCTCCTCCTCCGCGACCGGCACGAGCTCCAGGGTGTCCGAGCCGACCTCGTCGGCGACCTCGCCGAGCAGATCCGCCAGGCGCACGGCGGGGCCGACCGCGTCGAAGACCCCTTCGGCGCGCGCGGCGGCCTGGTCGACGATCCAGCGGGCCAGATCGCGTACGTCCACGACCTGCGCCGGGACCGGGGATCCGTCGGCGGCGAGGTCCGCGGGGACGACCGCGGCGCCGCCGCGCGCCATGCGCAGCGGCCAGTAGCCGAACGGGCTGACGTCGTCCCCGGGGCCGACGATCAGCCCGGGCCGTACGACGAAGGCCCGCCCGTCGGTCGCGTCCATGACCGCCTGTTCGCAGGCGAGCTTCACGCCGCCGTACGTCGCCTGGGAGGGCTCGGGGTCGACGGCGGGGTCGTATCCGATGCCCGGGTCCGGCAGCGGGGGCCGCAGCGGGGCGGTCCGCGCGCACTGGCCGGGGCTGTAGGTGTCGGCGTAGACGCTGACGGAGGAGACGAACGTCCAGTGGTCGGCGCGCACGGACCGCAGGGCGTCCTGGACCCAGCGCAGCGAGAGGGTCGCGCACTCGACGACCGCGTCGAACTGCTCGCCGCGCAAGGCGTCCAGGGCGCCAGGGGTGTTGCGGTCCGTGCGCACCAGTCGGGCCCCGGGCGGCGGGGAGCCGCCCGTGCCCCGGGCCACGCAGGTGACGTCATGGCCGAGGGCCAGGGCCTGCGCGGCCACGGCTGAGGAGACGAGGCCGGTACCGCCCAGGACGAGCAGGCGCAGGCGGTCCGACGAGGTCATCAGCGGTCTCCAAAGACGTGCGGGGAGGGTGGGGAGAGGCGGGGCGCCGGCCGACGCCCCGCCTCCGTCTGGTGGTCAGGCCGGGTCGGCCTCGGCGCCGGCGTCCGCCTCGGACGACGCCTTCTCTTTCTCCTTCGCCTTCTCCGGCGCGCCGGTGAGCAGGTCCTTCTTGCGGACCAGGCTCAGCGAGATCGCCGCAGTGAACACCGCGATGACGGCGGCCCAGAGCATGACGCTGGACGCGCCCGCGGCTATGGCGGACTCCAGCGTGCCGCGCACCTGGCCGGCGGCCTCGGCGGGGGCGTGCGAGACGGCCCGCTCGATGTCGCCCTGCACGACCGCGTCGACGACCGCGTCGTGGTCGCCGTCGACCAGCCGCAGATCGCCCGCCGCCTCGTCGGAGACACGGGTCTTGAACAGCACGCCGTACACGGCGGCGCCCATGCCCGCGCCGAACATGAAGAGGCTGTTGACCGCGCCGGAGGCCATGCCCGCCCGCTCCTTGGGCACCACGTTCACCGCGAGGGACATGGACGGGCTGCCCGCGAGCCCGCCGCCCACGCCCCACAGCAGCAGGCCGGGGACGGCCGCCCACACGGCGGTGTCCGGGTCGAAGGACCAGGCCATGGCGAGTCCGCCGAGCGCGAGGACGCCGAAGCCGGCGGCGATGATGTGCGAGGGGGAGTACTTGGCCTGGAGCTTTCCGGCGACCAGTCCCATGCCCAGCTGCGGGGCGAAGATCGCCATCATCAGCAGACCGGTGCCCAGCGGGCTGATGCCGCGGGAGCTCTGGAAGTACAGGATGTAGTAGACCGAGCTGCCCACGGTCGCGAAGCGCGAGAAGAAGGCGATCAGGGTCGCCGCCACAAAGGTGGGGATCTTGAACAGCGACAGCTCGAGCGTGGGCGAGGCCACGCGCCGCTCCAGCATCAGGAAGCCGGCGAACAACACCGCGGTCACACCGAGTTGGGCGAGGGTGGCGACGCTGCCCCAGCCCTGGTCCTCGCCGCGGGTGAGCGCGAAGTTGACCAGTCCGAGCGTGAGCACGAGCAGGGCGGCGCCGGTCCAGTCGATGCCGGCGAGCGAGCTGCGCGGCGGGTCCGCGGGCAGCCGGGTGCGGCACAGCGCCAGCGCGACCAGGCCGATGGGCACGTTGATCAGGAACAGATAGCGCCACTGGGTCAGATCGACCAGCAGACCGCCGATGACGGGCGCGACGGCGCCGCACGCGCCGAGCGTGGTGCCCCAGACGGCGATGGCCATGTTCCGCTGCTGGCCCTCGTAGACCTGGGCGATCAGAGGCATCGCGTTGGCGAGGATCAGGGCCGCTCCGACGCCCTGCACACAGCGGGAGACGTCCAGCATGAGGGCGCCCTGGGCCATGCCGCAGGCGAGCGAGGAGACAGTGAAGAGGGTGATGCCGCTCATGAACATGAGGCGGCGGCCGAGCCGGTCCGAGAGCGATCCGGCCGCCTGCTGGAAGGCGCCGAAGGTGACGGTGTAGCCGATGATGATCCACTGCAGTGCGGCCAGCGAGCCGCCGAGGTCTTCCTGAATGGACGGCAGCGCCACGGAAACGATAGTGATATCGATAACCAGTAGCGCCGACGCAATGACGGTGATGACGAGAACGGTTCGGGCCTGACGGCCCTCCGCGGTATCCGTGGCGCTCACGAATGCCTCTCCGGTTGTTATGGCACGGCACCTCGCTATTCGCAGCCCGCCTGCCACTGAAAATCGTTCCCGAAACAAGCCGGTCGCAAGGTTGCCTTTACTGGGTAAGGCTTGCCTTACCGAGGATAGCGACCGTGAGTGTAGCAGCCAATTTCCTGCATTTCGATGGCGCGGAAAGAGGCCCTATCAGGCCACCCGATCCGCATTGTTCGCGAGCGCAGTTGGTTTTCATTTCGGCCTTGCGGATCGCCGCTTCGCCTCTTTCTGCCCGCCGGGCCGATTAGACAGGAGGCGCCGGAAGGGCATTCATGTCGATTTTTCCGGTCGGGGTCAGGGGCAGCGAGTCCAGCAGAGTGAACGTCTCGGGGACCATGTAGGCGGGAAGCCGCTCGCGCAGATGGCGGCGCAGGGTGGCCGGATCGATGCGGTCCTCGGCGACCACGAAGGCGGCCAGCCGCGCGGAGTCGGCGGAGGCGCCCTGGGCGGTCACCGCCGCCCGCCGCACTCCGGGGCACTCCAGCAGCGTCCGCTCGATCTCCCCCGGCTCGATGCGCAGCCCGCGCACCTTGACCTGGTGGTCCGCCCGCCCGAGGAAGTCCAGCTCGCCGCCCGGCAGCCGCCGTACGAGATCGCCCGTGCGGTACAGCCGCGCCCCCAGCTCGCCGGAGAACGGGTCGGGGACGAACCGCTCGGCCGTCAGCGCGGGCCTGCCGAGATAGCCGCGCGCCAGCCCCCGCCCGCCCAGGAACAGCTCGCCGGTCTCCCCGTCGGGCGCCGGCTCGCCCTCGCCGTCCAGTACGTACGCGACGGTTCCGGCGACGGGCCGGCCGATCAGCGGCTTCGCCCCGCCCCGCCCGACCAGGCTCCAGGTGGAGTACGTCGTGTCCTCGGACGGCCCGTACAGGTTGTAGACGCGCTCCACCGTCCCGCTCTCGTACAGCCGCTCGCCGAGCTGCGCGGGCAGCGCCTCGCCCGCGAGGTTGACCGTGACCACCGAGGCGGGCAGCGGCTCGGAGGCCAGCAGGTCGAGCAGCAGGCTCGGCACGGTGTTGACCAGGGTCACCGGCCGGCCGGCGGCGGCGAGCGGCAGATGGAAGACGGTCTCGGCCAGGACGACCGTGCCCCCGCAGCTCAGCGGCGCGAAGAGCTCGAAGACGGAGAGGTCGAAGCAGATGGAGGTGGAGCACAGCGTGTAGCGCAGCTCTTCGGGGGCGAAGCGGCGCACCGCCCAGGCGACGAGCGCGGCGGCACTGCGGTGCTCCACGGCGACGCCCTTCGGGCGGCCCGTGGAGCCCGAGGTGTACAGGACATAGGCCAGTTGGGCGCCGGACGCCGCGTCGCCCGCGCCGACGGCGGCGTGCGAGCCGGGCTCGGCGAGGGGGCTGCGCAGCGCCGCGATGGGTCCCGAGGCCGCGATGCGGCCCCAGTCCCGGTCCAGGGAGATCACCGTTCCCGGGTGGTCGTCGAACTTCTTGCGGAACGCCTCCTCGGTGAGGATCAGCCGCGCGCCGGAGTCGTCGAGCATGAACTCCATGCGCTCCGCCGGAAAGGCCGGATCGAGCGGCACATAGGCGGCCTCCGCCTTCAGCACGGCGAGCATCGCCACGACCATCCACGGGGTGCGGCTCAGGCAGACGCCGACCAGGGTCTCGGGCCCCGCGCCGTGGGCGCGCAGATGCCCGGCGAGCAGTTCGGCGCTCTCGTCGAGCTCGCGGTAGGTCAGCCGCTCCCGTCCCCCGACGACGGCCTCGGCGTCGGGGGTCGACAGCGCCTGCCGTGCGACCAGTTCATGGATCCGCAGGGGCGGCAGGGCGCGCTCCCCGGAGCCGTTCGCGATCTCGCTCATGCCGGGACCCCGTCCTCGTCCGCGGCCCGCCGGCGGGCCGACAGCTCGCGGGCCACGTCGCCCGCGTCCATCCGCGCGATCTTCAGATGGATGTCGGCCACCGCCGCCGTGCGCCCCGGGACGCTCTCGGCCGCGATCATCGACGCGGCGAGCTCGGCGACCGTCGGCGAGAGGAAGAGGGTGCGCAGCGAGACCGCCTCCGAGTCGAGGATCCGGCGCAGCCGGGTCACGATGCGGGTGGCGAGCACGGAGTCGCCGCCGAGGGCGAAGAAGTTGTCGTGCGCCCCGACCGCGTCGGACTCCAGCACCTCGGCCCAGACGCCGGCGACGATCTCCTCCACCGGCGTCAGCGGCGCGGGCGAGGGTCCGGCGCTCTCCTCGGGGCCGGGCTGGGGGGCGGGCAGGGCGAGCCGGTCGACCTTGCCGTTGGCGTTCAGCGGCAGGGCGTCGAGGAAGACGAGGGCGGTGGGGACCATATAGGCAGGCAGCAGGTCCCGCAGATGCGCGCGCAGCGCGTCGCGGAGCCGGCCTGTGTCCTCGTCTCCGTCCGTGCTCCTGCCCGTGTCCCCGTCCGTGCTCGCGCGGCCGCGGGCCGGGACGACATAGCCGGTGAGCGCGCGATGGCCCATCCGGCCCGCGCGGCGCTGCCCGGCGACCACGGCCGCGGCCACCGCCGGATGGGCCGTCAGCGCGGCCTCCACCTCGCCCGGCTCGATGCGCTGGCCGTGCACCTTCAGCTGGAAGTCGGCCCGCCCCACGAACTCGATCGTGCCGTCGGGAAGGAAGCGCCCCAGGTCGCCGGTGCGGTAGAGGCGCTCGCCGGTGCGCGGATGCACGGCGAAGGCGGCCTCGGTGCGCTCCGGGTCGCCCCAGTAGCCGCGGGCGAGGCCGACGCCGGAGCAGTACATCTCGCCCGTCGCCCAGACCGGGCGGTCCCGCATCCGCTCGTCGAGGACGAAGTAGCGGGTGTTGGCGATGGGCCTGCCGTACGGGACGCTGCGCCGCGCCGGGTCGAGGCGGGTCACCCGGTGCCAGATGTTCCACAGGGTGGTCTCGGTGGGGCCGCCGACGCTGACCAGCTCGACGTCCTCCCGCTCGCAGAGCCTGCGCGCGACGGGCAGCGGGATCCAGTCGCCGCCGAGGAAGGCCAGGCGCAGCGCGTCGAGCGGGCCGCTGTCCTCGCCCAGGTGCTCCAGGAGCATCTCCATCATGGCGGGCACGGAGTTCCAGACGGTCACCTCGTGGGCGGCCATCAGCCGGGCCCAGTGGGCGGCCTCCCGGCGCTCGGCGGCGTCCGGCACCACGAGGACGCCGCCCGCGCCGAGCACCCCGAAGAGGTCGAACACGGACATGTCGTGGTGGAGCGCGGTGAGCGCGAGGCAGCGGTCGCCGGGGGCGATCGCGAAGGTCTCGATCGTCTCGCGCAGGGAGTTGACGACCGAGCGGTGCTCGATCATCGCGCCCTTGGGCGTGCCGGAGGAGCCGGAGGTGAACAGGACGTACGCGAGGTCGGACGGCTTCGCCGCCGGCGCCGGGGGCTCGGCGGGCTCCGGCGCGCGGTCCTCGGCGCCGTCGTCCGGCGCCACGTACAGCAGCCGGCAGCCGGCCGCCTTGGCCGCCAGCTCCGGCCGGGTGAGCACGAGTTCGACGCCGCAGCGGGCGAGCAGCTCGCGCACCCGGCCGTCGGGGGCCTCGGGGTCGATCGGCAGGTACGGCGCTCCCGCGTACAGCACGGCGTACGCGGCGACGACCTGCTCCCAGCCCTTGGCGAGCACGATGCCGACGGGCCGGTCGGGGCCGGCGCCCAGCGACCTCAGCCGGTGGGCGAGCCGGCACGCCTCGTGGTGCAGCTGCGCATAGCTGAGCGTACGGCCGGAGGCGATCACCGCGGGCTGCTCGGGCCGCTGGGCGACCTGGTCGAGGAAGAAGTCGTGCACCAGCCGGTCCGGCAGCTCGCGTCGGCCGCCGTCGCCGAAGTCCTCGCCGGCCGTGGTCAGCCGGGGCGGCAGCGGCTGCGGCTCCACCCGCGACCAGGCGCTCTCGTCGTCGGTCAGCCGGGCCAGCAGCGCCCGCATCGCGGCGAAGATCTCGTCGAGCAGCTCCGGGGCGAACAGCGCCTCGTTCACATCCCAGTTGACCAGCAGATCGCCGTCCTGCTCCTCGGTCATCAGGTCCATCCAGACCTGGGGGGTCTGGGTGATGCCGTCGACCGGGTGCAGCAGTCCGTCGAGCAGCGTGGTCGGGCCGCTGCCCAGCGGAACGGCGCTGGTGAAGACGACGGGCATCATCGCCCCGTCGTAGCCGCCGCGGATGCGCATCAGCTCCCGCAGCAGCTGCACGCCGCTCACGTACCAATGGCTGAGGTCGCTCCACAGCTGTTCCTGGATGCGCCGGGCGCGGTCCGCGAACGGCTCGGGGCGGGTGTTGTCCACTTCGAGCAGCGAGAAGGAGGCGAACTCGCCGACGACCGAGCCGACTTCGGGGTGGATGGGCAGCCGGTTGAGGTTGGTGACGTTGAGAGTGAAGCGGGGGCTCTGGTTCCAGGGCGTCAGCGCCTCGGCGTACACGGACAGCAGCAGACCCGCCGGGGTGAGGCCCGCCCGGCCGGCCAGCTCGCTCAGGCGCTTCCAGCGATCGGCGGGAATCCGTGCGGAGCGCCGTACGAAGCGGGGCTCGGCGACCGACTCGGGGTTGCGGAGCATGGGCAGCTGGGGAGCGGGCGGCAGGGTGGGCAGCCGCTCCTCCCAGTAGGCGAGCGAGCGCCGGTACTGCTCGCTCTCGCCGAGGCGCGCGGTGGTCAGGATGTAGTCCCGGTAGTCCAGCGCGGGCGGCTCGGGCGCGGCCTCGGGGTCCGCGTAGAAGAGCGCCAGGTCGTCGAAGAGGATGCGCAGGCTGGCGAAGTCGGAGCAGAGCGAGTCGACGCTGAAGTAGACCCGGCTGCGGTCCTCGTCCAGCTCGGCCACCACCACCTCGAACAGCGGCCACTGGTCCATCGGCCGGACCTCGTGGGAGTGCTGGGCGCGCACGGCCGCGAGGCCGGCCTCGACCGCGGCCTCGTCGGCGCCGCGCAGATCGACCACCCGCATCTCGTACGGCGGCACGGACGGCAGCACCCGCTGCGACATGGTCTCGGGGACCATGACGGCGCGGAGCATGGGGTGGCGGTCGACGACCCGCTGCCAGGCCCGCTGGAAGCGGGCGGTGTCCAGCCCCTCCCCCTCGTACTCCAGATACATATGGGCCGAGACGTTGCCGGAGGAGAAGGCGCCGGTCCGGCCCATGCAGTACGCCTGCTGGAGCTCGGTCAGCGGGAACGGCTCGTGCGCCGCCGCGGGGTCGGCGGCGACGGCCAGCTCGTCGCCGAGCGAGCCGCCCGACCCGCCGCTCGCCCGCTCGCGCTCGACGGCCAGGGCGAGCGCGGCGACCGTGTTGGACTGGAAGATGCTGTGCAGATCGAGCTGGAGGCGGAGCCGGTCGCGGAGCCGGTTCATCACCCTGATGCCGAGCAGGGAGTTGCCGCCGAGCTCGAAGAACGTGTCGTGCACGCCCACCCGCTCGGCGCCCAGGACCTCCGACCACAGATCGGCGATCTGCTCCTCGAGCGCCGTGCGCGGCGCGGTGAACTCCTCGTCCGCCCACTGCTGTTCGCCGGGGCGGGGCAGCGCGCGCCGGTCCACCTTGCCGTTGACGGTCAGCGGCAGGGTCTCCAGCGTGATCAGATGCGGCGGGATCGTGTACGACGGGATCCGGGCCTCCAGGTGCGCGCGCAGCTCGGCGGCGCTCGGCCAGGCGCCGGAGGCCGGCGAGACGTAGCCGGCCAGGCCCTGGTTGCCGGGAGCGCCGTCCTGGCGGGGCAGCGCGATCGCGACGGCGGCGTCCACGCCGGGGTGGGAGCGCAGGGCCGCCTCGATCTCGCCGAGCTCGATGCGGTGGCCGCCGACCTTGACCTGGAAGTCCTCCCGGCCGAGGAACTCGACGTTGCCGTCCGGCAGGAAGCGGGCCAGGTCGCCGGTGCGGTAGAGCGGCTCGCCGGTCTCGGGGTGGCTGAGGAAGGCCGCCTCGGTGCGGGCGGGGTCTCCCCAGTAGCCGCGGCCGACGCCCGCGCCGCCGATGTACAGGTCGCCGGGGACCCAGACCGGGCGGGGCCGCAGCTCGGCGTCCAGCACATGCAGGGTCTGGTTGGCCACGGGTGTGCCGTACGGGATGCTGGTGCGGTCCCCCGCCTCGCCGGTCGCAGGCTGGCCATCCACCAGTGCCACCTCGCCGTCCGCCGGCACTTCGTACACGCCGGAGAAGATCGACGCCTCGGTGTTGCCGCCGACGCTGACGAACCGCGACCCGGGGGCGATGGCCCGGGCCCGCCCGGGCAGCGAGAGCGGGATCCAGTCGCCGCCGAGGATCATCAGCCGCAGCGAGGGCGCCCAGGGCTCGGGGGCTCGCTCGACGTGCTCGCAGAACATCTCGAAGAGGGCCGGCGCGGTCGCCCACACGGTGACGCGCTCGCGGCGGACGGTCTCCAGCCAGTGCGCGGGGTTCCGCTCGTTCCCCGGCTCGGGCACGACCAGCGCCGCGCCCGTGGTCAGCGCGCCGAAGATCTCGGCGACGCTCAGGTCGAAGCTCGTCGACGACAGGGCGACGAAGCGGTCCTCGCAGGTCACCTCGTACCGGGCGACCACCTCGGCCAGGGTGTTGAGCGCGCTGCGGTGCGGGATCATCGCGCCCTTGGGCAGGCCGGTGGAGCCCGAGGTGAAGATCACGTACGCGAGGTCGTCCGCGGTCTGCGCGGGCGCCAGCGGGGCGTCGTCGCAGCCGCTCCACTGCGCGTCGTCGTCCACGCAGAGCACGGTGGTCCCCTCCGGCCACTCCTGCTGGCCGGCGGTCGAGCGCTGGGCGAGCACGATCCGCGCGCCGGAGGCACCGAGCAGATACGCGCGCCGCTCGGCGGGCAGCGCCGGGTCGATCGGGACCCAGGCCGCGCCCGACTCCAGGACGCCCAGCACGCCGACGGGCTGCTCCCAGCCCTTCTCCATGCAGAGCGCGACCAACGCGTCGGGCTCCGCGCCGAGTTCGCGCAGCCGGCGGCCGATGCGGCGGGCCCGGCTCGTCAGCTCCGTGTAGTCGAGCGTGCGGTCGCGGGAGATGACGGCGGGGCGGGCGGGATGCAGGGCGGCGGCCCGGGCGACGGCCTCGTGCAGCAGGCCCTCGGGCGCGGGCGCCGCGGTGTCGTTGACCTCGGCGCGGGTGCGGGCCTGGTGGGCGGGCAGGCGTACGGGAGAGCCGGGCGCGCTCCATGCCCCCGGGTCCTCGGCGAGGACGGCGAGGAGGTCGAGCCAGGACTCGGCGAGGTCCTCGACGAGGCCGTCGGGCAGGGCGGCACAGGCCGCGGCCTCCCATGTGCCGTGCAGCGCGCCGTCGTTCACGCTGACCGTCAGGCTCAGCTGGGCGGCGGCTATAGCGGTCGCCGCGGCGCCCTCGGCGGTCGCGGGCCGCGCCGCCTCGCCGAGCGCGTCCACGAAGACGACGTCGGGGGCGGCGGGCTGCCCGGCCGCCGCGTAGCCGGGGGCGAAGCGGGCCGCCCGGTCGAGGAAGCCGCCGCGCGGGGCGGCGTCGACGGACAGGGGCAGCACGGCGCCCTGTCCACCGGTCACGACGCCTATGGCGAACCGCGATCGACTCGCCCATAGGCCGAGCGCCTCGGTGAAGGCCGTGCCCAGGACGGCCGCCGGGTCGAGCCCTTCCCGGCGCGCCCGGTCGGCTATGCGCTGCCAGACGGCCGCGTCCAGCCGCGACTGGCGGCGCAGCCGGCTGCCGTCCGGCGACCCGCCGCGCCTGAAGGGCAGCCGGGGGCCCTGCTCCGCCGGGTCCACCGTGTCAGCGGCACTCATGGGTGTTCTCCGATCGCGAATGGGGGGCGCCGGAAGGCGGTGTGAGCAGGCCGGCGGTGACGAGGTGGTCCAGATAGCGGTCGAGGAGCGGGCCGTCGACCGGGGGGCAGCGCACATCGGTGGCGGCGAGCGCGGCGAGCGTGCCGGCGACCTCCAGGCGCAGACTGCCGAAGCCCGGCATGCCCCGCGAGGTCCCCGCCAGCGCGGCGACCGACGCGGTCGCCGACTCGCCGTCGGCGCCGTCGAGCGCGTCGGCGGCGACCAGTTGGGACCACTCCTCCTGGTCGGTCGCGGCGAGCCGGTGGCCGCGGGCGCGCAGCCGCTCGACGAGGGCGGCGAAGGACGTACGGTCCGGGTGGGCCAGGTGGTAGTACCCGCCGAGGCCGCTGTCCGGTCGCAGCGACAGCTCGGCCAGCGCCCGCGCCGCGTAGTCGACCGGCACCAGGTCGAAGTCGGCGCCGGGGCCGAAGTCGGGGTAGGCGCCCACTCTCACGCACGCCCCGACGAACTGCCAGAAGGGGGAGTCGGGGTCGCCCGCGCCCGTGGCGGCGCTGCCCGCGAGCCTTCCTGGCCGGTAGACGCTGACGGGGACGCCGCGCTCCCTGGCGGCCCGCAGGCGCTCCTCGGCGACCCATCGGCTGCGTACATAGCCGGAGGGGAGAAGCGACTCGGCGGGGATCCGGCCGTCCTCGGCCAGCGGTCCGGGCGCCTCGCCGCGGCGGAAGAGGACGCCCGCCGACGAGACGTGGTGCACCGGCTTGACGCGCTCCCGGACGGCCAGCCGCAGGACTTCGGTGACGCTGTCCGCGTTGGCCGCCTTCAGCCGCTCGTACGGCAGGGCGAGATGGGCGTCCACGCCGACGTGGTGGATGACGTCCACCGTGCCGGCGAGCCGCGCGAAGGCGATCGGGCCGAGGCCGAGCAGCGGCTCGCGCAGGCTGCCGGGCAGGACCGTCACCCGGTCCAACGGCGTCTTCGCTGCCACGCCGTACCGCTCCAGCGCCTCGGCCAGCGCGCGGTCCGCCTCGCCGGGGCTCTCCGCGTCGACCAGGCAGTGCACCCGGGCGCCGGTACGGGCGAGCAGTTGCGCCAGCAGGTGCGCCCCGAGGAAGCTCGTCGCGCCCGTGAGCAGGATGTGCTCGGGGGCCGCGAGCCGGGCCGGGTCGGCGGGCGCGGCGCCCTCGGCGGAGATCTCGGCGTCCAGCACGGCGTCGGCGCGCAGCAACTCGGCGACGCGCGCGCCGTCCGCCGCGTCCCCCTCCTGCCCGTCGTGGCCGTCGTGGCCGTCGTGCGCCTGGTCGGCTGGCGCGGGCGCCGCGCTCTGCCCGCGCGCCCGGTCCAGCGTCTGGGCCAGGCCGCTGATGGTGGGGGCGTCGAAGAACGCCTGGACGGGCAGGTCGACGCCGACGCGGTCGCGCAGCCGCAGCAGGACGCGCACGGCGCGCAGCGAGTGCCCGCCGACGTCGAAGAAGTCCTCGTCCGGCTCGACGTCGCGCACCCCCAGCACCTCGCGCCAGACGCCGGCGACGATCTGCTCGGTACGCGTGAGCGCGGCGCTGTCGGCGGCCGGCTCGGGCCCGGTCGCCGCCGCAGGCTCGGCGGAGGGGACCGGTGCGGACGCGGCGTCCGGCAGCAGGGCGGAGAGAGGCCGTGCGGGGTCCTCGACGACCGCGGCGAACAGCCGCTCCAGCTCGCCGCCCAGCCGGTCCACGGACTCGGGCAGGAACAGGTCCTCGGCGGCGCGCAGCCCGCCCTCGATACGGCCGTCGGTCTCCCAGTAGTGCAGCACGAGGTCGAACTCGGAGGTGTCGAGCCCGAAGTCGAAGGCGGAGACCTCCAGTTCGCCCATGGCGTCCGCCCCGGCCGGGCTCTCGCCGACCAGCGCGGACTGGAAGAGCGGGTTGTGCCCGCCGTTGCGGCCCGGCCGCAGCTCGGCGGCCAGCACCTCGATGGGGGTGTCCTGGTGGGCGTACGCGTCCAGGCAGGTCCGCCGCACCCGGTCGAGCGCCTCGGTGAAGGCGGGGTCGCCGGAGAGGTCGGTGCGCAGGGCGAGGGTGTTGGCGAAGAACCCGATCAGGTTCTCCGTCTCGGGCAGGTCCCGCCCGTGCACGGCCGAGCCGGTCACCACGTCGGGGTGGCCGGTGCGCCGCGCCATCACCGTCTGGAACCCGGCGAGCAGCACCATGAAGAGGGTCGCCTCGCGGCTGCGGCCCAGCTCGCGCAGCCCCTGGGAGACCTCGGCGGAGAGGGTGAAGCGCCTGCTGACCGCCCGCAGGGTGGGGGCAGCGGTCCGCTGCCGGTCCACCAGGCCCCTCAGGTCGGGCAGCGGCTCGCGCAGGGTCTGCCGCCAGTGGGCGAGCCGCCTCTCCAGCTCCTCGCCGCGCAGCCGGTCGCGCTGCCACTCGGCGAAGTCGGTGTACTGGACGGGCAGTTCGGCCGGCTTCGCCGCCTGGCCGCCGGTGCGGGCCGCGTACAGCGCGAACAGCTCGCGGAAGAGGATGCCGACGGAGATGCCGTCGCCGACGAGATGGTGCATCGTCACGGTCAGCACGTGGTCGTCCGGGCCGAGCGGGGTGAGCAGATAGCGGATCAGCGGGCCCCGGGTGAGCTCGAACGGCCGCTGGGACTCGGTCCGCAGCCGCTCGACGGCCGCCTCCTCGGAGAGGGTCTCGGCGTCGACGGCGAAGGCCGGCGGCTGCTCCCGCGCGCTGAGGACGACCTGGCGCGGCTCCCCTTCGTGGACGCGGAAGACCGTGCGCAGCGCCTCATGGCGCTCCGTGATCTCCGTCAGCGCCTCGCGCAGGGCGTCCGGGTCGAGGCGGCCGGCGAGCCGGATCGCCTCGACCATGTTGAGGTGCGGGCTGTCCGGCGTCAGCTGGGCCAGGAACCAGAGCCGCTCCTGTGCGAAGGAGAGCTGGGCGGTGTCGTGGTGCGGGCGGCGCGGGACGGTGGGACGCCGGACCGCCGTCGTGCCGGCCAGCCACTTCTCCATCAGTCGCTGCTTGGTCGCGGACAGTGCCGTGGAGTCGTCGGCGAGCGGACCGGGTGGGACCATCGAGCTGTGACCTCCGCTATTCGGCGAGCAGTTGGGCGGCATCGTCGTCCGACATGCCGGCGAGCTTCTCGTGCAGACGGCGCTCCACTGCCTCGGCCATCCCGGCGACGGTCTGCGTCTGGGAGAGCAGGTCGGCCACGCTGAGCGTGACCGGGAGCATCCCCTGGAGGCGGGCCACCATCTGGGCGGCGAGCAGCGAATGCCCGCCGAGGTCGAAGAAGTTGTCGTGCGCGCCGACCGGGGACAGGCCCATGACCTCCTCCCACACCTGGGCGAGGGTCTCCTCCAGGGGGGTGCGGGGGGCTGTGTAGGCGGTCGGCAGGTCGGGGCGTCCGTACGCGGTGAGGGCGGCGGGCCGCTCCGGTTCGGCCGCCGCCGCGGGGGCGAGCTCCCGGTCCGCCGAGGCCGCGGGGGCCTCGGTGCTCGGCGGCACGGCGGGGGCCTCGGCGCTCGGCGGCAGGTCGCGGAAGTACCGTCGCCGTTCGAAGGGATAGGTGGGCAGCGCGACCCTGCGGCGGCGCTCCCCCGCCCCGACGGCCTCCCAGTCCACCGCCACGCCCCTGGTCCACAGCTGTCCCACGGCGTCGAGGACTGCTCCGCCGTCCCGGGCCCCGTGGTCGCGGCCGAGGGTGGACAGGGCAGGGGCGGCGCCGCGGGGCGACTGCGCGGAGACGAGTCCGCGCAGCGCGTCGCCGGGGCCGACCTCCAGCAGCAGCCTGCCGGGGGCCTCGCGCAGGACGGCCAGCGCGTCGGCGAACCGCACGGGCTCGCGGAGCTGGCGGCCCCAGTAGGCGGGGTCGGTCGCCTGGGCGTCGGTGATCCAGGCGCCGGTGACGCCGGAGACGTACGGGATCGACGGCGCGTGCAGCCGGATCGCGGCCATGGCCGCGGTGAACTCCTCGACGACCGGGTCGAGCATCGCCGAGTGGAAGGCGTGCGAGGTCTTCAGCGGGCGGACGTCCACTCCGTCGGCGGCAAGGCGCGCGGTCAGCTCGGCGACGGCGTGGGCGGGTCCTGAGACGACGGTCTGGTGTGGGCTGTTGACCGCGGCGATCGACAGCTCGCCGCCGTCCGCCAGCAGTTCGGCGACCTGCCCGTGCTCCAGCGGCACGGCCGCCATGGAGCCGGGCTCGCAGCGCTGGACCAGCTCGCCGCGCAGGGCGACGGCTCGCAGCGCGTCGGGCAGCGAGAGCACCCCGGACAGACAGGCGGCGACGTACTCGCCGACGCTGTGGCCGGCCATGGCGGCGGGGGCGATCCCCCAGTCGGCGAGCAGCCGGGCGAGCGCGTACTCCGTGACGAACAGGGCGGGCTGGGTCAGCCGGGTCTCGTCGAGCCGCCGGGCGGCGTCCTCGGCGTCGGCGGGCGCGGGGTGGAGCACGGCCCTGAGGTCCTCGCCGAGGACGGGCAGCAGAATCTCGGCGCACTCGTCGACCAGGGCCCGGTAGGCCGGTTCCGTCGTGTACAGCCCGCGGCCCATGCCGACGCGCTGGCTGCCCTGGCCGGGGAAGAGGAAGGCGGTCTGCGGGGCTGCCTCGGCGGAGTCGGCGTGGCCGACGGCGACCGGGGTGACGCCGGCGCCGTCGAGCGCGGCGGCCGCCTCGGCGGCGCTCCGGCAGACGAGGGCCATCCGGTGCGCGAAGGCGCGGCGGCCCCGTTGCAGGGTGTGGGCGACGTCCGCGAGCTCCCCGTCCGGGCGGGCGCGCAGCGCGTCGGCGAGCGCGGCGCCCGTCTGCTGGAGCGCGGAGTCCGTGCGGGCGGAGAGGACCAGCAGCTGCGCGGGGCGCGCGGCGGCCGGGGCCGCCGCGAGGACGGGCGGCTCCTCGACCACGATGTGCGCGTTGGTGCCGCCGACGCTGAACGAGCTGACTCCGGCCCGGCGGGGCCGCTCGCCCCTCGGCCACGGCGTCGCCTCGGTCCCGACGCGGAAGGGCGTGCTGGGGAAGTCGATCTCGGGGTGCGGCTCCTCGCAGTTGATGCTCGGCGGCAGCTCCTCGTGGCGCAGCGCGAGCAGGACCTTGATCAGCCCGAGCACGCCGGCCGCGGTGTCGGTGTGGCCGATGTTGGGCTTGAGGGAGCCGATGGTGCAGAAGCCGCGTGCGTCCGTGGCGTACGCCTGGGTCAGCGCGGCGATCTCGATGCGGTCCCCGAGCTCCGTGCCGGTGCCGTGCGCCTCGACGTAGGAGATGGACTCCGCCTCCGCGCCGGCGACGGCCAGCGCCTCGGCGATCACATCGGCCTGGCCCTGCATGCTGGGCGCGGTGAAGCCGACCTTGTGCGCGCCGTCGTTGTTGACCGCGGTGCCCAGCAGCACGCCGAGCACCTGGTCGCCGTCGGCGAGCGCGTCGTCGAGCCGCTTGAGCAGGACGACGCCGGCGCCGTCGCCGGGCACCGTGCCGTCGGCCTTCGCGCCGAACGCGCGGCAGCGCCCGTCCGGCGAGTTGACGCCGCCCTGCTGGTGCAGATATCCGGCGTGCTGCGGGAAGTAGACGGTCGCGCCGCCGGCCAGGGCGAGGTCGCACTCGCCGCTGAGCAGGCTCTGCACGGCCATGTGGACGGCGACCAGCGAGGAGGAGCAGCCGCTGAGCACGCTGACGCTGGGCCCGCGCAGATCGAGCTTGTACGACACCCGGGGCGCCAGGAAGTCCTTCTCGTTGCCGAGCAGCGCCTGGAACTCCCCCACTTCGCGCAGATAGCCGGGGTCGGCGGAAAGGTGGCTCTGCCAGTACGAGGTGGGGCCGCCGCCCCCGAAGACGCCGACCGCGCCGTCGACGCGCTCGCTGTCGTAGCCCGCCGACTCCAGCGCCTCCCAGGCGCACTCCAGGAAGAGCCGCTGCTGAGGGTCCATCAGCTCGGCCTCGCGGGGCGTGTAGCCGAAGAACGCGGCGTCGAAGAGCCCGGCGTCCTCGACGACCGGGCGGCGGCGCACCAGGCGCGGGTCGTCGAGGAGCGACGCGGGCACGCCGGCTGCCAGCAGCTGCTCGTCGGTGAGCGTGGTGTGCGCCTCCCGGCCCTCGCGCAGAAGCTGCCAGAAGGCGTCGAGGGAGGAGGCGCCGGGGAAGCGGCCGGCGAGGCCGACGACGGCTATCTCGCCGCCGTCGGCGTCCGCGGCCGTGCGCTCGCCGGCGGCCGGCGAGCTCTGCCCCCGCCCGGGCGGCGCGGTCATCGGCCCTCCGTCTGTGCGCTCATGCGCTGCCGCAGCGAGAGGGGGCGCATGTCGGTCCAGACCTCCTCGATGTGCCGCAGGCACTCGGCGCGGCTCCCGGCGGGGCCGGCGTCGAGCCACCCGGGGGCGTTCTCGCGCCCCAGCGGCCACAGGGAGTACTGGCCCTCGTGGTTGACGACCACGCGGTACAGGTCGTCGTCTTGTTCGTCGCTCACCGCAAGCCTCCGCAGGCGCCGGGGTTCGTGGGCCGTGTAGCCGTTGGCCTTGTGCACGGCCCGTGTGCTGGGCCGTGCTCGTGGACCGTGTGCTCTGTGCGCGCGCTCGCGGGTCAGACCGAGCGGAGCATGTCCTCGGGGATGACCGGCTGGTGGTAGGTGCAGGTGCCGGTGCGCACCATCGAGCCGTGCAGCCGCTCGGCGGGGATCAGCAGCTTGTCCCCCTCGTTCATGGGGATCTGCTGGCCGACGTTGTTCCAGAAGTACATCTGGCCGACCTCGACCACCACCAGTCGGTGGTCGTCGTGCACATGCGTGGTGGAGGTCTCCTCCCACGACTCGACGAAGGTCTCCAGGTCGACCTCGATGTTCTCGCTCTCGATGCGGTGGTGGAGCTTCTCGGCCTTCGCCTTGTACTCGTCGAGCCGGTCGGCCCAGTCGAGCTGCACGGCGAGGTCTCGGTCGGCCACCGCGGCGAGCAGGCGGGCGTCCTCGAATCCGGCGTGGAAGGCCGTCGTGACCGCCTCCTCGCCCAGCCGCCCGGCGAGCGGGGCGAGCAGCGCCTCGACGAGCGCGCCGAGGCCGTCGGCGGTGACGGCGGGAGTGCCGAGGGCGTACGCGGGGCTCTCGATGCCGAATCCCTCGCGGAACAGGTCGCCGTACCCGGGGGCGGTGGCGGCCTCGTCGATCCGGTGGTGCACCCAGGCGCCGAGGAACTCCAGGAAGCGCTCGTGGTCGCGGCCGACCCGGTGCAGATGGTTGGCGCCGGCGAGCGTGGAGGAGAGGAAGAACTGCCAGTACGCGTACGGCTCGCCGATCAGCTCCGCCTGGCCGAGCAGCTCGTGGTACGCCGCGGCTCGCTCGGACCGGCTCTGGAAGTCCTCCAGCAGCAGCCCGCGCAGCGCCGGGTGCGCGGTGTCGTAGTCGCCGACCAGACTGCGGCCCACGGCGCTGGTGATCGCCGGGCGGGCGGCGGTGAGCTGGACGAGCGCGAACGTGGCGGCGTCCTTGCGGCGCCTGGTGGCGTTCGCGATCGCCAGAGCCTGCCCCGGTCCTGCGAGCCGCCGCTCGAACTGGGCGAGCACATGCGCCTTCGCGCCCTGCACGCCGTCGCCTTCGAGGGGCTGGCGCGCCTCGGGCAGCCACGAGAAGAGGTGGCTCTCCAGGACCTCGGCGGCCTGCCGGCCGCGGATCCGGTTCTCGAGGCTGTAGAACGCGTCGGCGTCGTCGCGGCTCGGGTGGCCCGCCGGGCCGCCCGGCACGAACAGCAGATCGGCGTCGTAGATGTTGCGCAGCATCCGGTGGCCGAGCAGCCCGCTGAGCCTGAGGGCCTCGTCCTCCGGCAGCGGCACGCCGTAGTCCAGGAATTTGAGGTCGTGCGGGCGCACAGGCCGCCGGAACGGATTGGCTTCGTTGACCATTTCCGCTGCCGTCGCGCTTCGGAACGGCGAGTTCGCCGCATAATCCCGGACTATTGCATTGGGGTCGCCGGGCGCGCTCTTGATGTGCGAAACAGGGCTCATGCGCCGAAGCTAACAAACGGCCGCGAGGGGCGTCGTCAAACCAGGGTTGTAATCCCTGTCTGGACCCGGAGTTGAGCCGGGTCAGCGCCCTGGGCAAGACCAGGATGCGCAGTTATGGTGGCAGCCGGCCGAAGGCGCCGTACCGCAGGTCGGCAAGAATAAGGAGCAGCAGAAATGACCGACGCCCAACTCACACCGCCGCCCGGGACTTCGGACGGCGGTCGCGCATTACGCGGCTGGCTCGCCGAGAACCGCAAGAAGAACAGGGTCCAGTGGGACGAGGCCACGAGGACCTGCCAGGTATTCGGCTTCGCCGAGACGCAGCGGATGCTGAAGGACGCGAAGACTTTCTCATCGGATTTCGGCAGGGTGATCCCGAAGCCGGAGACCTCCGTCGTCGTGAAGCCGGGCGAACGGCCCGTGCCGAACCTGCTGGAGGGGCATCTGAGCGTGACGGACCCGCCGCGGCACCAGCTGCTGCGCAAACTGGTCGGCCAGGCGCTCACCCCGCGGGCGGTGCTCGCGCTCGAGTCGAAGATCGTCGACATCACGCGCGGGCTGCTGGACGCCGTGGCAGGCCAGGACGAGGTGGAGATGGTCTCGGCCTTCTTCAACCCGCTGCCGGTGACGGTGATCGCCGAGCTGCTCGGCGTGCCGGCCTCGGACCAGGACATGTTCCGGGCGTGGGCGGACGCGCTGGTGAGCGCCAACCATGACGCGGCCGCGGTCGACACCGCACGGCTGAGCGTGCCGGACACGCTGGCCACGCTGCTGCTCGAGATGCAGTCGTACATCCTCGACCACGCCGACCACCGGCGCAGGCGCCCCGCCGACGATGTGCTCTCCCGGCTGGTGGCCGCGGAGGTCGACGGCGAGAGGCTGAGCGAGACCGAGGTGTTCGCCACCACGTTGATGCTGCTGCTGGCCGGGCACATCAGCACCACGCTGCTCATGGGCAACGCGCTGATCTGCCTGGACGACAACCCGGACGCGCTGGCCGCGGTGCGGCAGGACCCCTCGCTCGTGCCGGGCGCGCTGGAGGAGACGCTGCGCTTCAGCCCGCCCGCGCCGATGACGTACCGGATCACCACCCGCGACACGGAGCTGGGCGGGGTCCCGATCCCGGCGGATGTGATGGTGGCCTCCTGGGTGCTGTCGGCGAACCACGACGAGGCGCAGTTCGCCGACCCGGAGACCTTCGACGTCCGCCGCTCGCCCAACCCGCATCTGTCGTTCGGGCACGGGATCCACTTCTGCATCGGGGCGCCGCTGGGGCGGATGGAGACGAGGATCGCGCTCTCGATGCTGCTGGAGCGCTGCCCCGAGCTGCGGATCGCGCGGCCTCCGGTCTCCTACGAGTCTCCGACGATCTTCGGCGTGAAGGAGCTGGTGCTCGCGCGGCCCGTGCCGTAGGGCGCAGAGAGGCGACGGCGGGCGCGCGGCCGGCCGGGGCCCGGCGGGGGTGCGCGGCCGGCCGGGCCGGGAGAGGCGCGTGGCTCAGCCGGTCGCGGCGGTGGCGAGTGGCTCAGCCGGTCGCGGCCGGCTCCCAGCTGCCGTGCTGGAACGGGCACTTCCGCTGTTCCTCGGCGCTCTCGCGCGTCGGCTCGTCGGGGAGGAAGTACTGCTGCCACTCGCGGTTGTCCGGATCGCCGTACGAGCCGAGGGCGCGCGCCGGCTCCACGGCGTCGTACCGGGCGAGCCGCTTGCGGATGGTCCGCCGCGCCGCCGCGCCGGGCGGGGTGTCCGCCTCCAGCCCCTCGAAGACCCAGCGCGGCTGGAAGGTGATGAAGAACCCGGGGCTGTGTCTGCTCCTGCGCAGCTCGTGCGCGGGGGTGTTGCAGACCACGAAGATCGGCGTGCCGCCGAAGCTGAACTCCCACCAGGGATCGTCGGTGTCGCGCGGCACCTCGGCGGGCCACGGGCTCGTGTCCCGCTCGTGCAGATAGCGCAGCACGGCCCAGAACCGCTCCCGGTACTCCTGAAGCGTCCGCACCTCGCTCTCCGGCCGGAAGAACACCACCAGAGAGGTCTCGCGGCCGAGTTCGCGATATGTCTTCAGATACTCGGTGAGCACATCGCCGAGGGATTCCCAGGAACGCTCGTCGTCGAGGTCTTCGACGAATCCATAGCGCAGTGTGTCCTTCTTCACCCCGGCCACCGCGAAAGTGCACGGAAACGGGCTGGAATCCGAGAGCAGGGTCTCCTGCAGTTCCTGCAGACAGACCGTGCCCCATTGCGGGGTCTCGCCGATTATGTTCTCTGACAATGCAGTTCACCCCGCCGGTAGTTTTTCTCTGAAGCATCGGCCGCAAGGAAGCTACCAGGGCCGCGGGGCGCGGGTCTTCCAACCTGAGTACGCATTGGCCTGTGCAACCAGGAGTGGATGAATCCGCTCGGGCGTGCAGCCTACGGTGCATGGCGGCAGCAATTCTCCGGCGCGCCTTCCGGCGCGACAATGGCCGTGCGTAGCATGCGGCTCCGACGCATCCGACGAATTCCCCAGTGGAAGGAGACCGCAGAGATGTCTGCTCTCGATCCGGCGATATCCGGCTCGGCCACGGCCGAAGGTCCGACGGACGGTCAGGCGAAGGGCCCGGCGGAAGGTCCGGCCGAGGGGACGGCGGAGAGGACGACGGAGGGGACGGCCGTCCAGGGCAGCCCGGCCGAGAATCCGGACCTGGCGCGGATCGTGGACTCCTTCCCGGGCGTCGACCGCTCCGTCGTGCTCGCCGACGAGCACAGAAGCGACGGCCGGCGCTCGTGGACCGCGTACGTGCTGCCGCGCCGGAACGAGGCGGTGACGGACGACGGCGCGGCGCTGGAGCAGAGCTACGTGGAGGAGTGGCGCGGGGTCTTCGACCACGTCTACGGCGCGAGCGCCCCCGGGGACGCCACGTTCGACACCAGGGGCTGGCAGTCCAGTTACACCGGCGCGGAGGTCGACGACGCGGACATGCGGGCGTGGACCGACGACACGGTGGAGCGAATCCAGGCGCTGGGCGGCCGACGGCTCCTGGAGATCGGCTGCGGGACCGGGCTGCTGCTGCACCGGCTGCACGCGGACGCGGAGCGCTACACGGCGAGCGACATCACGGCAGGCGCGATGACGCGGATCCGGGACGCGTTCGGGGGCACGCTCCCCGAGGGGGTGGAGCTGTTCCAGGCGCCCGCCGACGATCTGAGCCCGGTGCCGCCGGGGTCCGTCGACGGGGTGATCCTCAACTCCGTGTCGCAGTACCTGCCGGACGAGCCCTACCTCGACCGCGTGCTGCGGCAGGCCGTGGACGTGCTGGACGACGGCGGGTTCCTCTTCGTCGGAGACGTGCGCTCCGCGGCGCTCAACCGCGCGTTCGCCGCCGGGATCGAGCTGGCCCGGGCCCCCGGCGGCGCCCCCGCCGAGAAGGTGCAGACGCTGGCCGAGCGCCGCTGCGGCATGGGGACCGAACTGCTCGTCGACCCCGGCTACTTCACCGACCTGGCCGCCGCGCTCCCCCGCGTGGCCCATGTCGCCGTGCTGCCCAAGCGGGGGCGCAGCGACACCGAGATGACCCGCTACCGCTACGACGTGGTGATCCGCCTCGACAGGATCCCCGGCGGCGCCGCCCCGGCGATCGAGTGGACCCCGTGGGCCGAGCGCCGGCCGGACGCGGCCGAGGTGCGGCGGATCCTCGTCGAGGAGCGTCCTGAGAGTCTGGGGCTGCTCGACGTGCCCAACTCCCGTACGGCCGCCGACCATGCCGCCGCGGAGCTGCTGGCCCGCCCGGACGGGCCCGCGACGGCCGAGGAGGCCCTGAAGGCGGCACGCGCAGCCGTGGGCCGGACGGTGGACCCGGAGGACCTCTTCGCACTCGGCGACGAGCTCCCGTACGCGGTCCGGCTCAGCTGGGCGCGCTCGCAGCCCGACGGCGGCTACGACGTCGCGATCGTGCGGTCGGCCCCCGACGGCGGGCCCGCGCCGGAGCCTCGCTTTCCGAGCGAGCCCGCGCCGCCGCGCCGGCACGTCAACGCCCCCTGGTTCAGCCGGGTCGAGCATCTGAACCTCGCGAAGCTCCGCGCCCATGTGCGCGAGCGGCTCGACGGTCAGGAGATGCCGGGCCGGTTCGTCGTACTGGAGTCCCTGCCGTTCGCCGCGGACGGGAGCGTCGACCGCGATGCGTTGCGCACCATTCACTGGGCGTGACCCTCGCCGCCGGCGTCCGGCGAGGCGGGATCGGACACACGCCCCCACTGCACCATTTCAGTCGATTCAAACTGCACACAGGGCGGTCGGAATATCCGCGCGGATGGCTGAACCTTTTCCTTTTTCCACGGACATGGAAACCGTTTTCATGCCCATGCCATGCACATATCCCTGTTGAAGTCTCGCCCGTCGCCGCGGCAGGATTTCTCCGCGCCGTCGGAGCCGAGAGAGTTCGCGCCAAATCCGCCCCCGGATTGACTCGAACTCTTGGTTGAGGATCAGCCTCGCTTACGCTGGTGGAGCCATCAGGGCGGGCAACGCGCCCGGGGTTTCCAGGGCGCGCCTGGTGCAGGCGAGCACTCATTCAATGGGGGTTTACGAGAGTGACTGGGGCAGGCGCTGTATCCGGGAGTGCTGGCACAGCCCGGGGACGACAGGGCGGGCAGTGCGGTGTGGCCACGGTTCACCGGCCCGCGGGCCCGCTGAACGAGGTGCCTCCTCAGGGGCGGCGCATCCCTGTGGGCCAGCGTCCCGTGTTCGGCGAGGGGCAGCCGCGCGCCGAGCAGCCGCCCCGCGGCGACAGCGGGCGGGTGCGGATCGTCTTGGCGGACGAACAGCCGCTGGTCAGACGCGGGTTAAGGGCGCTGTTCGAGGGCGACCGCTCCTTCCTGGTGGTCGGCGAGGCCGCCGACGGTGCCGCCCTGCTGGAGCTCGCCCGCCAGCACCGCCCCGACGTGGTGCTGATGGACGCGGACCTGCCCGGGCCCGATGTGCTGGACGTGGTCCGGAGCCTCTGCGACGTCGAGCCCGGCAACTGCGCGGACGTGGTGCTGCTGGCGGCCGACGGAGAGCCGACGCAGGAGCGCGCCCTGGGGGCCATCCGGGCCGGGGTGCGCGGCTTCCTCTACAAGCAGGACAGCGACGGGATCGTCTCCGGCGTGCGGACGGTGACGGAGGGCGGGGTTGCCGTCGCGCCGAGCCTCGTCGTCCAGGCGCTCGCGGGACTGCGCTGCAACTGCCAGACCACCGCGCGCCGGACGCCGGACGAGCTCGACCTCCTCACGCCCCGGGAGCTGGAGATATACCGCCTCGTCGCCAAGGGCATGACGAATCAGCAGATCGCCGACGTGCTGGTGCTGTCCGAGGCCACCGTGAAATCGCACTTCAATCGAATCTGCCGCAAGCTGAGTCTGCGCAACCGCGTCGACGCGGTGATCCTCGCCTATGAAATCGGGGTCGTCGGCGCTCTCGCGGGCAGAGGCCCGGCAGTCTGAGAACGGGCCGGCCGGACCGGGGGCGGTCCGGCCGGTCCTCCATCGGGCCGCGGATCCTGTCGCTATCGGGCCGCAGATCCGGTCCTCTGCCGAGCCGCGGATCCTGTCAGCTGTCGAGCCGCGGATCCGGTCTCTATCGGGCCGCGGGCCGCAGATGGCGGGCCACCGCGGCGACGATCTCCGCCAGATGATCCGTCAGATAGAAATGCCCGCCGGACAGGGCCGTGGAGTCGAACGCGCCCCGGGTGACCTCGCGCCAGCTCTCCATCTCGGCGGGGACGACATGCGGGTCCTCGGTCCCGCAGAAGGCGGAGACCGGGGCGTCGAGCAGCACGGTCGGGGGCGCCGGGCGGAGCGTCTCGATCAGCCGGTAGTCGTTCCTGATCACCGGCAGGAACAGCTGCTGGAACTCGTCGCTGTCGAGGATGTCGTCCGACGTGCCCGCCAGCGCCTTGACCTCGGCGATCAGCTCGTCGTCGGGGAGGGTGTGGGCCAGGGAGCGGCGCGCCGCGTGCGGAGCGGGGCGGCCCGAGACGCAGAGCCCGGCCAGGGCGCCGGGGCAGGCGCGCTCGATGCGCCGGGCGACCTCGTAGGCCACGGCCGAGCCCATGCTGTGCCCGAACAGCACCAGCGGCCGGTCCGCCGAGACGGGCAGCGCCTCGAAGATCGCGTCCGCCAGGACGCCCATGTCGTCGACCAGCGGCTCGTTGAAACGCTCCTCGCGCCCGGGGTACTGCGCGACCAGCACCTCCGCCTCGGGCTTCAGCGCGGCCGCCCACCCCTGGTACGAGCTGGCGCCGCCGCCGGCGTGCGGGAAGCAGACCAGAAGCGGGGCCCCTGGGCGTCCGGGATGCCGGCGTATCCATCCGCGGGAAGTCATTGTCTCGGCGGCCATGCTTCCTCTTTGCTCTTCAACTGGCAGGAATTGCAGTGTACTTGACCGGGGACGCGATCGTACATTTCGCCGGCGGAATGGAGCAAGGCGGGCGAGGCGGCCGCGGGTAAAGGGAAACCACGGTTGGAGACGGCAATCGCTACCGCGGTTGGACGACCGGGCATACGGCCCGCTGTTACGTTCGGCCGAGTCCAGTGCCCCGTGATTTCCTCCGCCGTGAATTCCGCGGAATCCGTGCCCGCACTGGGAACCGTCTCGAAGAGGGAAACGGGGACACCACGCAGTGACGAGCACCGAACCGACGGATGTGGAACTCGATGCGCAGCGCCGGGAACTCCTGCGGCTGATGCTCGCCGAAGCCGGACTCGAGGGGCAGCGCACGACGTCCCTGGAGCCCGAGCCCGTGCCCGCGGACGGAGCGGCGGAGCGGGGCGCGGACGGGGCCGTGGAGGGGGGCGCGGACGGGGCGCCGGGGGGCGTCGACGCGGCGCCGCTCTCCTCGGCCGAGCAGCGCATGCGCTTCCTCCAGCAGCTCCACCCCGACGGCTCGGCGTACAACCTCTGCGGCGGCGTCCGGCTGACCGGGCCGCTGGACCCGGCCGCGCTGGGCGCCGCGCTCACCGCCCTCACCGGCGCCCACGACGTCCTGCGCACCCTCTACCCGGTCGACGAGGACGGCTCGCCCACCCGGAAGGTCATGCCGCCGGCCGAGGTCGTCCTCGCGCCGGCCGAGCCGGTCGACGTGCCGGCCGCGGAGCGGGCCGCGGCGGCCGCCCGGCTGATCGAGCGGGAGGGCCGCGGCCCCTTCGCCCTCGCATGCGAACTGCCCGCCCGCTTCCGGCTGTTCCGGCTCGGCGACGACGACCACCTGCTGGTGCTCGTCGTCCATCACATCGCCTTCGACGACCTCTCCTGGGGGCGCGTGCTCGACGAGCTCGCCCAGCGCTACACGCACGCCGTCGACGGCTCCAGCCCGTCGGACCTGCCCCCGGCTCGGCAGTACGCGGCCTTCGCACGCTGGGAGGCGCGCCGGCTGGCGGCCGGCGACTGGGAGGGGCAGCTCGACTACTGGCGCTCGGCGCTGCGCCCGCAGCCGCCCGCGCTGACGCTCCCCACCGATCTGCCGCGCCCGGACGAGGCCTCGTCCGCCGGGGTCCGCCGTGAGCTGCGGATCGGCGCCGAGGACAGCGACGTACTGCGGCAGCTGGCCCGGGACTGCGGCGCCACACTGTTCACGGTGCTGCTCGCCGCGTACCAGACGCTGCTGCACCGCTGGTCGTCGGAGACGGACATCGCCGTCGGCTCCCCGGTGATCAACCGGAGCCTGGCCGAGTTCGAGGAGGTCGTCGGCAACTTCGGCAACACCGTCGTGCTCCGCACGGACCTCGGCGGCGATCCGTCGTTCCGGGAGCTCGTGCGGCGGGTGCGGGACACCTGCGCCGACGCCTTCGCCCACCAGGACATTCCGTACGACCGCGTCACCGAGGCGCTGCGCCCGGCGGGGGCGAGCGGTCAGACGGCGCTCTTCGACACGATGTTCTCCTTCGTCGCCGCCGCGGCGAGACGGGCGCCGACGCCGACCGTGCTCTTCGAGGAGCTGCCGCACCACAACGGCACCGCTCGCTTCGCGCTCGTCGTCGAGGCGCGGGACGCCCTCGACGGCATCGTGCTGGGGATCACCGCCCGTGCCGATCTGTTCTCCCCCGCCGCGGTGGAGCGGATGCTCGGCCACCTCGCCTCGCTGATCGGCGGCGCGCTGCGCGATCCGGACCGGCGGCTGAGCGAACTGCCCGTGCTCAGCGCCGAGGAGGAGCGGCTGGCGCTGACCGACTGGAGCCGTTCCCACGACGAGCCGGCGGTCGACCGGCCGCTGCACCGGCTGGTCGCCGAGCAGGCCGCCCGCACCCCCGATCTCGTCGCGGTCGTCGGCAAGGGCGGCGCCTTGACCTACCGGCAGCTCGACGAGCTCTCCAACGCGCTCGCCGTGCGGCTGCGCGCCCTCGGCGCCGGCCCGGAGCGGGTGGTGGGCGTCCATCTGACGCGCTCGCCGGAGCTGATCGTCGCGCTGCTGGCCGTGCTGAAGTCGGGCGGCGCGTTCATGCCGCTGGAGCCGTCCTGGCCCGCGCTGCGGCTGGAGACGGTGGCGCGCGGGGCCCGTCCGGCGCTGGTGCTCACCCACTCGGGAAGCACTCCCGCGCTGCCGCCGCTGGACGCGCCCGTGCTCGACCTCGCCGTGCCCGCGGCGGAGGAGGAGCGGGTCGACGCCGCAGCCGGGCCGGACGCGGCGACGGCGACGGCGACGGCGACGGACATGGAGAACGTCGCGTACGTCATCCACACCTCCGGCTCCACCGGCGCTCCCAAGGGCGTGATGATCCGTCATCAGGCCATCGCCAACCGGCTGGTGTGGCAGTCCGCGCTGCTCGGCATGGAGAGCGACGACGTGGTGCTGCACAAGGCGCCCATGGGCTTCGACATCTCCGTCAACGAGATCTTCCTGCCGCTCGTCAACGGCGCCCGGCTGGTCCTCGCCGACCCCGGCGCCGAAGGCGACGTCGGGCATCTGACCGAGCTGATCGAGCGGGAGAAGGTCACCTTCCTCTACATCGTCGCCTCGATGCTGGACGTGATGCTGGAGCGGGAGGACGTCTCCTCCGCCGCGCGCTCGATCAGGCATCTGTGGTGCGGCGGCGAGGCGCTCACGCCCGAGCTGTACCGCCGGTTCCGCTCCCGTCTCGACGCGACGATGTACCACGGCTACGGCCCCGCCGAGGCGACCATCGGCGTGAGCTGCCGGGTCTTCGACGAACGGGCCGAGGGCGCCGCGATCTCCATCGGGCGGCCGAACCCCAACGCCCGCCTCCATCTGCTCGACCCGGGGCTGCGGCCGGTGGCCGTGGGGACGCCGGGCGAGCTGTACATCGGCGGCATGCCGCTGGCGCGCGGCTACCTCCACGATCCGGCGCGCACGGCCGAGGCGTTCGTCCCGGACCCGTTCGGCGGCGAGCCGGGCGGCAGGCTGTACCGCACCGGGGATCTCGGGCGCTACCGCGCCGACGGCCAGATCGAGTTCCTCGGCCGGGCCGACAACCAGGTGAAGGTGCGGGGCTTCCGCATCGAACTGGAGGAGGTCGAGTCGGCGCTCGGGGCGCACCCCGCCGTACGGCAGGCGGTGGTCCTGGCCCGGTCGGATCAGCTCGCCGCCTGGTGCACGACCCAGCAGGACGTGACGCCCGGCGCCCTGCGCGACTGGCTGGCGGCCAGGCTGCCGCACTACTGCGTGCCCGGCGAGATCCAGCTGCTGGACGCGCTCCCGCTCACCAGCGCGGGCAAGGTCGACCGCAAGGAGCTGCTGTCCCGTCCGCCCGCCGAACGCGCGGCGCCGGCCGAGCCGTTCGTCCAGCCCCGGGACGTGCTGGAGCGCGAGATCGCCGCGGTCTGGGGCGAGCTGCTGGGGCGGTCCGACGTGGGCGTCCACCACAACTTCTTCGACCTGGGCGGCCACTCGCTGCTGCTGGCACGGGCGCAGACGCTCTACCGCGCCCGGCTCGGCCGGGAGCTGCCTCTGGTCGAGCTGTACGACCACCCCACCGTGGCCTCCCTGGCGAAGCGGCTGTCCGCGGACGCGGCGGCCGGTGCGAAGAGCGGAGCGGAGGCGGAGCTGGACGGCGCGCGAGCGCGGGCACTGCTCCAACGGCAGGCAGCGACGGCGGGCCGCCGCGTCCGCCCCCGCGCCGGCCGAACTCAGCAGCCCGGCGAGAGGACGCGAGGAGCGTGAACGGCGGCATGGAGCACGACGAGATGGGCGCGGGGTATGGGGCGGGGGCGGTGCGTGGCGGGGTGCCTGCGCATGGCGCGGGGGCGGTGTATGGCACGCAGGCGGCGTACGGCGGGGGCGCGGGGGCTGCGTACGGCGCGGGCGGCGAGGGCGCGGCGGCCGGCGAGAGCGCAGCGGCAGGCGGGGGTGCCGAGAGCACAGCAGTCGGCGGCGAAAGCGCAACGCCGGGCGAGCCCCAGGACCTCGGCCAATTCGACGATCGCAGCAAGCCCCGGGACCTCGGCGCGCCCCGGGACCTCGGCGAACCTGGCAAGCCCCGCGAGCCGCGGGACCTCCGCGAGCCCGGCAGTCTCGGCGAATCCCGGGACCTCGGCGCGCCCGGGGACCTCAGCGAACCCGGCGAACCCCGGGACCTCGGCGATCTCAGCCAACCCGACGGCCTCGGCGAAGCCGACGATCTCGGCGAGGACATCGCCGTCATCGGCATGGCCGGACGCTTCCCCGGCGCCCGCGACCTCGACGAGTTCTGGGACAACCTGGTGGCGGGACGCGAGTCGGTCGTCGAGTTCGGCGATGCCGAGTATCTGGCGGCCGGCGGCGATCCGGCCCAGTTGGACGACCCCTACCTCGTCAAGGCCGAGTCGGTGATCGAGGGCATCGACGAGTTCGACGCCGAGCACTTCGGCTACCCGCCCTCCGAGGCCGAGCTGCTCGACCCCCAGCAGCGGCTCTTCCTCCAGTGCGCCCACCACACGCTGGAGCACGCCGGCTACGGCCCCGGCAGCGCCGCGTCCGACGCGGGCGCCGTCGGCGTCTACGCCGGCGCCGTGCAGAGCCGCTACTTCCTCGACCACGTCTACCCCCGGCTGGCGTACGGGCAGGACAGCGTGGCCCTGCACCACGCCCAGCTCGGCAATGTGAACAGCACCCTGGCGACCCGGGTCAGCTACGAACTCGGGCTCACCGGCCCGAGCGTGGCCGTGCAGACGGCCTGCTCCACCTCGCTCGTCGCCGTGCACATGGCCTGCCAGGATCTGCTCGCCCACCGCTGCGACATGGCGCTGGCGGGCGGCGTCTCGCTCAACCCGGTGCGGCGGCGCGGCTACCGCTATGTCAAGGACGGGCCGTTCTCCCAGGACGGGCACTGCCGCCCGTTCGACGCCGACGCCACCGGGATGGTGCCCGGCGAGGGTCTGGGTGCGGTGCTCCTCAAGCGGCTCGCGGACGCCATAGCCGACGGCGACCACGTCCACGCCGTCATCAAGGGCAGCGCCGTCAACAACGACGGGCGGCGCAAGGTCGGCTTCGCCGCGCCGAGCGCCGCCGGGCAGGCCGAGGCCATCGTGACCGCGCAGGTGATGGCGGGGGTCGACGCCGATTCCATCGGCTATGTGGAGGCCCACGGCACCGGCACGCCGGTCGGCGACCCGATCGAGGTCGCCGCCCTCGCCCGGGCCTTCGCACAGACCACGGACCGCACCGGCTACTGCGCGCTCGGATCGGTCAAGAGCAACATCGGGCACACCGACGCGGCGGCCGGAATCGCCGGACTCATCAAGGCCGTCCTCGCCCTGGAGCACCGGACCATTCCGCCGACGCTGCACTTCGAGAGCCCCAACCCGCTGCTGGAACTGGAGAGCAGCCCCTTCTACGTGCCGACGGAGTCCGTCCCCTGGACGGATACGGCCGGGCCGCGCCGGGCCGGAGTCAGCTCCTTCGGCATCGGCGGCACCAACGCCCATGTCGTCCTGGAGGAGGTGCCCGCGGCCTCTATGGGTTCCGCGACCTCTATGGGTTCGTCGACAGCTACGGGTTCGTCGACCGCTATAGGTTCGTCGGCCGCTGGGGACTCCTCGGCGCCCGAGGCCGACGGCCTCGCCGTGCTGACGCTCTCCGCACGCCGCCCCGAGGCCCTCGTCGAGCTGGCCACCGGCCTCGGCCGCCGGCTCGCGGACCGGCCCGGCCTGTCGGTCGCGGACGTCGCCCACACGCTCCACAGCGGCCGTCGGGCGCATCCGTACCGTCGGACGCTGGTCTGCCACGACACCGCGGACGCCGCACGCCAACTGCTGTCGTCCCCCGCGCACGCCGGCGGACGGGCCGTGGACGGCTGTCCCGTGGCGTTCCTCTTCCCCGGCGCCGGCTCGCAGCACCCCGGCATGGGCAGAGGGCTGTACGACACCGAGCCCGTCTTCCGGCAGGCGATCGACGCGTGCGCGGACATCCTGCGGCCGGTGCTCGGCCGCGAGTTGACCGAGATGCTGTACGAGGAGGACGGCCTGGCCGCCGGGCGGGACGTCTTCCCCACGACGGTCGCGACCCAGTACGCACTCGCCCAGCTGCTGCTGCACTGGGGCGTCCGCCCGGCCGCGATGCTCGGACACAGCCTCGGCGAGTACACCGCGGCCTGTCTGTCGGGGGTGCTGTCCCTGGCCGACGTGCTGCCGCTGGTGGTCCACCGCGAGCGGCTGTTCCAGCAGGCCGCGGGCGGCGGCGGGATGCTCAGCGCAGCCATCGGCGAGAGCGACTGCGCCCGGTACCTCGACGGCGAGATCTCGCTGGCCGCCGTCAACGGCCCGCAGTCCTGCACCCTGGCGGGCCCGTTCGCCGCTCTGGAGGCGGTCGAGCGGCGGCTCGCGCGCGACGGCGTGGAGCACCGCAGGATCCGCTTCGGGGCGGCGGCGCACTCGGCGCTGCTCGACCCGGTTCTCGACGCCTATGGCGAGCGTTTGAGCACCGTGAGGCTCGGCGAGCCGACGGTTCCCTATGTCTCCAATCTCACCGGCGACTGGATCACCCCCGCCCAGGCCGCCGACCCCGGCTACTGGGTCCGCCACACCCGGGAGCCCGTGCGGTTCGGCGACGCGCTGGAGCGGCTGCACGGCGACCGGCGGCCGATCCTGCTGGAGGTCGGACCTGGCAGGGTGCTCACCTCGCTCGCCCGCGCCCGGTTCGGCGCGGACGCCGTCGCGCTGGCCGCGATGCGGCATCCGCAGGCCCAGGAGCCGGACCGGCGGACCCTGTTGGAGACCGTGGGGCAGCTATGGACGCACGGAGCCGAGGTCGACTGGGCGGCGCTCCATAGCCGTCGCCGGCCCCGGCGCGTGCCGCTGCCCGGCTACCCGTTCGAGCGTCGGCGGCACTGGATCGACGCCGTGCGCCCGACGGGCGAGCCGGGCGCCTCCGTGCCGCTGCCGGAGCGCCCCGCCGGCGAGCGCGAGCCGTTCCCGGTGAAGCTGTCCGACGAGATCCCGCGGATGACGCTGGCCGACGAACGGCTGCGCGTGGAGTACGCGGCCCAGCGCCTCCCAAAGGAGCTGACCGCGCTGATCGACCGGCTGGCCGTGGCCCATGTGTGCGCCGTGCTCCGCGGGGCCGGCGTCGACACGAGCCCGGGCTCGCGCCATGGCCGCGACGAGATCGACCGCTCGCTGGGCACGGTCCCCGCCTACCGCAAGCTGGTCGACGCGCTGCTGCGGATGCTCGCCGAGGACGGGGTGCTGGTCGCCGACGACGCCGACGACACAACAAAGGAAGCCGGGGGCAAGGGCGGCGCAGACGGGTCGGCCGGGCCTGACGGCTCACGCGGCGGCACACTGCGCTTCACCCCGGCCGCGGCCGAGGTGCCCGAGCCCGCCGCGCTCACCGAGGAGATCCTCGCCCGCTTCCCCGGCGAGGGCCAGAGCGAGGACCTCGCGCTGCTCGCCGACTGCGTCCGGCACTACCCGGCCGTCCTCGGCGGCGCCATGGCGGGCACGGAGGTGCTGCTGCCCGGCGGCAGCGACGAGCGCCAGCGCGCTCTGATCGACCGCCGGCTCGCGTTCAGCGACGTGCCGCGCTACCGGCGGCTGATGGCCGAGACCGTGGCCCGGCTGGTCGCCGAGGCGAAGGGCCGCACCGTGCGGATTCTGGAGATCGGGGCCGGACGCGGCTATCTCACCTGGGAGGTCGCCCAGGAGCTGCGGGACGCCCCCGGCGTCGAGTACCACTTCACCGACCTCGGCCGCTCCTTCGTCCTGGACGGCCAGCGCCGGGCGCGCCAGGAGGGCTTCGCGAACATGGAGTTCGGGGTCCTCGACGTGACCCGGGACCCCGCGGCGCAGGGGTACCAGCCCGGCACGTTCGACCTCGTGCTCGCCTTCAACGTGCTGCACGCCACGCCCGACCTGCGGCAGACCGTCAGCAACGCCGGCACGCTGCTGACGCAGGACGGCGTGCTGCTGGTCCTGGAGGCGTCCAGGCAGCAGCGCTGGTCGCTGATGACGACCGGTCTGTACGAGGGCTGGTGGTACTTCGACGACGACATCCGCGACGGGTCCCCGCTGATCGCCCAGGACGCCTGGGCGGGGCTGCTCGGCTCCGAGGGCTTCGCCGACGTCACGACCTTCCCGCGCGAGGGCGCCGGCAACGCAGACCGAGCCGGAGATGCCCAGGACGCCGCCGACCACGCCCTGGTGGCGGCCCGCCGCTCCGCCCCCGCGGCGGGCCAGCGGACGACCATCCCGGTCGGCACAGGCGGCGGGTCGTTCAACAGGCGGCCCGAGCTGTCCGTTCCGTACAAGGAGCCGGGCACCGATCGCGAGAAGAGCATCGTGGGGATCTGGGAGGAGGTCCTCGGCATCGACGGCATCGGCGTCGACGACAACTTCTTCGACCTCGGCGGCGAGTCGCTGCTGGCCATGCAGCTGGTGGGGCGGCTGCGCTCGCTGAGCGGCACGGATCTGTCGCTCCAGCGGATCTTCGACGCCCCGACCGTGGCCGCGCTCGCCCCGCTGCTCGACGCGGCGGCCCCCGCGCAGACACCGCGCATCCAGCGCAGCGCACGGCGGACGCGAAGCGCCGCCCGCGACTCCCACGACTCCCACGACGGAAGGACCGACTAGCCGTGTCCCCGGCCCCGACGCAGCATCAGGAACCGCACGACGCGGACGTGGAGCTGTTCCCCACCTCGTACGCGCAGCAGCGCATGTGGTTCTTCCACCATCTGGACCCGGGGAATCCGTACTACAACATCCCGCTCGTGCTGCGGCTGTCCGGAACGGTGGACCCAGCCGCGCTGGGCGCCGCGCTGAACAGCGTCGTGGACCGGCACGAGATCCTGCGCACCACGTTCGCGGAGGCGGACGGCGAGCCGCTCCAGCGGATCGCCGCGCACCGGGCGATCGAGCTGGAGGCCGCCGGCCCGCTGCCCGCGCCGGCGGACGGCGGCGCGCTGAGCGGGCCGGCGCTCCAGTGGGCGCTGGACTGGGTGAACCGGCCCTTCGACCTGGGCGAGGGACCGCTGATCCGGGCCGCCCTGGCGACGCCGGGCCCGGGCGGGGACGAGCATCTGCTGCTGCTCTGTCTGCACCACATCGTGACGGACGGCTGGTCGCTCAACATCCTCGCCCGCGAGCTGGCCGCCTACTACCGGGAGCACGTCACCGGCGAGCCGGCCGAGCTGGCGCCGCTGGACATCCAGTACGCGGACTTCGCCGAGTGGCAGCTCGACCGGCTGCGCGGCGAGGAGCTGGAGCGGCAGCTCGCCTACTGGCGTGCGCGGCTGGGCGGCGACCTGCCCGTGCTGCGGATGCCGGCCGACCGGCCGCGTCCGGCAGTGCAGTCCTTCCGCGGCGGCCGGGTCGACTTCGACGTACCCGACGAGCTGACGGCGGCGCTGCGCGCGTGCGGACGGCGGCACGGCGCCACGCTGTTCATGACGCTGCTGTCGGGCGTGGCCGCGCTGCTGCACCGCTATAGCGGGCAGGACGACATCGTGCTCGGCTCCCCCACGGCCGGCCGCGACCAGGTCGAGACGGAGCCCCTGATGGGGCTGTTCGTCAACACGCTCCCGCTGCGGTCCGATCTGTCGGGCGATCCCTCGTTCGCGGAGCTGCTCTCCCGTACGGCGGCGATGTGCGGCGGCGCGTACGGCCATCAGGAGGTCCCGCTGGACAAGCTGGTGGAGGACCTCCAGCCTGAGCGCGATCCCGGCCGCAATCCGCTCTTCCAGGTCATGTTCGCACTCCAGAACCGTGCGGATCTGGACTTGGCGCTGCCCGGGGCGCAGTTGCGCGCGGTGGCTCTGCCGCGTCCCTCCACCAGGTTCGACCTGGAGTTCCATCTATGGGAGGACGGGGAGCGGATGACCGGGGCGGTGGCGTACAGCACCGACCTCTTCGACCGGGAGACCGTGACCCGGATGACCGGCCGGCTGATCCGCCTGCTCGACGCGGCCGTCCGCTCGCCCGGCACGCCGGTGGCGGACCTGCCGCTGCTGGACGCCGAGGAAGCCGCCGAGCCCGCGGCCCACGCGCCCGCCGCGGCGGTCGATCCGACGGCGACGGTCCCGGCGGCCTTCGCCGCGCAGGCGCTGCGCACGCCCGAGGCGACCGCGGTCGCGACGCCCGACGGCGCGCGCGTCGCCTATAGCGAACTCGCCGATCGAGCATCCGTGTTGGCGAGCGGACTGCACGGGCTGGGCGTCCGTCCCGGCCAGCGGATCGGGCTGCGCCTCGCGCGGGGCGCCGACTCCGTCGCCGCGGCCCTCGCCGTGCTCGCGCTCGGCGCGGTGTGCGTGCCGGTGGACGTGCGCCTGCCCGCCGCCGTCGCCCGGCAGTGGATCGCCGACGCCGAGGTGCGCACGCTGCTCGCCGACGCGCCCGGCCCGGCGCCCGCCGGAGTCGAGGTGATCGCGCTCCCCCTGCCCGAGGCGGCCGTCCTGCCCGAGGCGGCCGCCGGGTCGCCGTCGGCCGGCCAGGACGGCGGACCGCGCGGCGAGGACCCGGCGTTCGTCGTACGCTCCGCCGGCGGGCCGGTCCCGTACCGCCACGCCGACCTGTGCGACAGCGTCCGCTGGCTGCAGGAGCTCGGCGGGCTCGGCGCGGACGACGTCGTCCCGCACGCCGCGCCCGCCGAGCTGATCACCGCCGTCCACGAGCTGCTGTGGCCGTTGCTGACGGGCGCGGCGGTACGCCCCTGTGCTCCCGGGCAGTACGCGGCCGGCGACACCGTCGCGCTGCTGCCGCCTGCCGCGCTGGCGTCGCCGGGCCTGCTCGCCGCGCGGCCGCGTCTGGTGCTCGTCGAGGGCGGCAGGCTCGGCGTGGAGGCCGCGGACCGCTTCCACGCGGCCTGTCCCGCCGCCGAGCTGCATCTGCTGCGTGCCGCGCCCGAGGCGGGCGGCTATCTCACCGCCCAGCGCTGCCGTCCCGAGCTGGCCGACTTCGCCGCGGGCCGGATCGCCAACCGGACCGTCGCCGTGCGCGACGAGCGCGGCAACCCGCTGCCCGTCGGCGTGCCCGGCCGGCTCCACGCCGGGCGGCCGGGCACGGACCCGGCGCCGACGAGCTGGCACGGTCGTCTGCTGGCGGACGGACGCCTCGCCGTCGACGAGGACGACGAGAGCGGCCCCGTACGCCTCGGAGGCTACGAGGCGTCCCGCGCCGGCATCGAGAGCGCGCTGCTCGCCGACGCCTCCGTCGGCGCGTGTGCCGTCGCGCCGAGGACCGACGCGGACGGCGTGGAGCGGCTCGTGGCGTACACCGTGCCGGCCGGGGCGTTCTCGGCCGGACGGCTGCGCGCCCGGGCGGGCCAGACGCTGCCCGCCGCGCTCGTGCCCGACGCGTTCGTGGCCGTGTCGACGCTGCCGCGCACCCGGGGCGGCCGGGTGCACACCGCGGCGCTGACCGCGCTGCCCGTGCTGGACGAGGACCTCGCAGGCCGCTGGGAGCGACAGCTCGCCGAGACCCATGGACCGGGGCGGGTCGCCGTCGTCGTCGAGGAGGACCCGGGCCCGCGGCACGAGGAGCGCGTCCACGTCGGCGCCCTCGGGGCGGGCCCCGCGGAGCAGCGGGCGCCCCGAGGCGCCGGCTCCGACGCGGACGGGCGGCCCGGCGGCGGACGGCTCGCGCTGGCCGTCGGCCCGGACGCGCCCGACCCTGGGGTGCGCACCCTGACCGACGCTCTGCTGCGCGCGGCGGCCCGCGACGAGGGCGGCGTGCTGCATCTGGGCCGCGAGGACGACGGCGAACTCGCCGTCGGCTACCGGGCGCTGGCCGACGAGGCGTCCCGGGTGCTGGGCGGGCTGCGCCGCCTCGGTCTCGTACCGGGCGACAAGGCCGTCCTGCAGTGCCCGGACAACCATGACTTCATGGTCGCGTTCTGGGCGTGCGTGCTGGGCGGCTTCGTGCCCGTGCCGCTCGCGCCCGCGCCCACGTACGCCGAGGACAACGCCCATGTCGAGCGGCTGGCGGGCGCGCTGGAGCTGCTCGGCGACCCGATCGTGCTGACCGGCGGCGCGACGGCCGGGGCGCTGCGCGCGCTCGGCGCCCGGCGGGGCTGGCAGGGCCCGCGCCTGGGCGTGCTCGACGAGCTGCGCACCGGCGAGCCGGACCTGGACCCGCACCCCGCGTCTCCGGACGACGTGGCGCTGCTGCTGCTCACCTCGGGCAGCACCGGCCGGCCCAAGGCCGTCGTCCAGCGGCACCGCAATGTGCTGGCCCGCTGCGCGGGCACATGCGCGGCCAACGGGTTCGGCGCGCACGACGTGACGTTCAACTGGATGCCGCTGGACCACGTCGGCGGCGTGGTGATGTTCCATGTCCGCGATGTGTTCCTGGGCGCCCTCCAGGTCCACGCGCCGACCGCCTGGGTACTGCGGGACCCGCTGCGCTGGCTGGAGGCCGTGCACCGGTTCCGCGTCTCGCTGACCTGGGCGCCCAACTTCGCCTTCGGCCTGGTCAACGACCGTGCGGCCGAGGCGTTGGGACGCGGCTGGGACCTGTCGTGTCTGCGGTTCGTGCAGAACGCGGGCGAGGCGATCATGCCCCGGGTGGCGCGGCGCTTCCTGACCGCCCTCAGCCCCCTCGGTCTGCCCGGCACGGCGATGCGCCCGTCCTGGGGCATGTCCGAGACGTGCTCGGCGGTCACCTACTCGGACGCCTTCACGCTGGAGTCGACGAGCGACGAGGACGGCTTCACCGATGTGGGGCGGCCCATCCCGGGCACGTCCCTGCGCATCGTGGACGACGCCGGGGAGACCGTCCCGGAGGGCGTGCCCGGACGGCTGCTGGTCCGGGGGCCGACGGTCACCTCCGGCTACTACGAGAACGAGGAGCAGAACCGGGAGTCGTTCGCCATGGGCGACGGCTGGTTCGAGACCGGCGACCTCGGGGTGCTCCGCGACGGCAGTCTCACCATCACCGGCCGCGCCAAGGACGTCCTGATCGTCAACGGCGTCAACCACTACTGCCACGAGATCGAGTCGGCGGTGGAGGAGCTGGACTGTGTGGAGAACTCCTGGACCGCGGCCTGCGCGGTACGGGAGGCGCACGCCATGACCGACGGGCTGGTGCTCTTCTTCCACCCCCGTCCGGGGACGGACCCGGCGGGCGCGGCGCGCGAGGTCAGGTCGCAGCTGGTGCGCAAGCTCGGGCTGAACCCCCGTCATGTGCTGCCGGTGGAGCGGGAGGACATTCCCAAGACGGAGATCGGCAAGATCCAGCGGTCCCGGCTCCGGGAGCGTTTCGAGAGCGGGGGCTTCGACGAGGCGACGGCACGCGTCGATCTGCTGCTCGGCAACGAGCGCACGGTGCCGAACTGGTTCCATGAGCGCGTCTGGCGGCCCGCGCGAGCGCTGCCCGCGGCGCCCGCTCCGGCCGACGCGCCCGTGCTCGTGTTCGCCGACTCCGGAGCTCTGGCCGACCTCCTGGTCGCCGAGCTGGCCGCGCGGGGCAGGGACGCGGTCCGCGTCGACCCGGGCGAGGAGTTCGCCAAGGTCGGCGCCGGCCGCTACCGGCTGCGCGCCGAGTCGGCGCGGGACTGCGAGCTGCTCCTGGACGCGCTGGCCGACGAGGGCGCGAGCGTACGGGAGATCGTCCATCTCGCCTCGTGTGCGCCGCCGGCGCCGTCGGACCGGGTGCTGCCGGCCGACGCGGCGGGGCTGGTCCGTCTCGTCCAGGCGCTCGCCGCCCGGCGCACGGACGAGCACGAGGTGACGCTGCGGGTGGTGGGCCGCCACACCCAGCAGGTCTCGCCGGACGAGGTGCTGGACCCCGACCGCGCGGTGCTCCTCGGCCTGGTCGCCAGCCTGGCGCAGGAGCTGCCCTGGCTGCGCTGCTCCCATCTGGACCTCGAGGACGCCCCGGCGACGCGCGAGGAGGCCTCGCTCGTGCTGGCCGAGCTCGCCGCCCGGCGCGGCGAGCCGGAGGCGGCGGTACGCGGCGGGGCGCGGCTCGTACCGCGCCTGGCCGCCCTGCCGACCGCCGCCGGGGGCCGGGCGGCCGACCCCTTCCGCGAAGGGGGCTTCTACACGGTCACAGGCGGACTGGGCGGGCTCGGCGCGGAGGTCTGCGGACATCTGCTCGACGCGTACGGCGCGCGTCTGCTCGTCGTCGGCCGCACCGAGCTCCCGCCGGAGGCCGAGTGGGAGAGCCGCATCGCCGAGGGCGGGGTGCTCGGCCGCCGGCTGGAGGTCTACCGGGATCTGCGCGCCCGCCGCGGCGAGGTGCGGTACGAGGCGGTCGACGTGTGCGACGAGGAGCGGGTGCGGGAGGCGGTGCGGCAGGCCGGCAAGCACTGGTCCGCGGAGCTGTCCGGGGTGCTGCACCTGGCGGGGGTCTTCCGCCAGCGGCCCTTCCTGGACCAGACGCCCGAGGAGCTCGCCGAGGTGCTGGCCCCCAAGACGGCGGGCGCCCGCGCTCTGCTCGGCGCTTTGGAGGACGCGCCGCCCGGGGCCCTGTTCGTGGCCTTCTCCTCGGTCAACGGCGCGTTGGGCGGCGCTATGGCGAGTGCGTACGCGGCGGCCAACGGCTATCTGGACGCGGTCGCGCGCAACCGGCACCGCACGGCCGGCGGCGGCGCGCACAGCCTCGCCTGGAGCCTGTGGGACGAGACCGGGATGAGCCGGGGCCTAGGGCTCGCCGGGCCCAGCCGGGCCCGCGGCTACCTGCCGATCGGCCGGGCGGAGGGGCTGCGCTCCTTCGTCCACGCGCTGCGCCGGGGCCGCCCCCATGTGCTGATCGGCCTCGACCCCGCCAAGCCCTCGATCCGCGGGCTTCTGGACGCGCCCGTACGGCCGTTGGAGAAGCTGGTCGCCTATAGCGAGTCGGCGGACGGGAGGGAGGGCGCGGGGCTCGTGGACCGCCATGGACTCGTGGACCGCTATGGAGTGGCCGTTCCCTGGGAGACGGTCGCGCTCGGGGCCCTCCCCCGCACGGCCGACGGATCGTTGGACCGGGCGGCGCTGCTCGACACGTCGCGCGCGGGCGACGGCGAAGGCGGGGGCGCGGCGACGGCGGAGTCCGGGCCGGCCGGCGAGACGCAGCGGCTTATCGCGTCGGTCTGGCGCGAGGTCCTCCAGGTCGACCGGGTCGGCCCGCGGCAGAACTTCTTCGATCTGGGCGGCCACTCGCTCCAGATGGCCCGGGTGCACGGGCTGCTGGAGACGGCGCTGGGCCGGAGGTTCTCCATGGTCGACCTGTTCCTGCACCCCACGGTCACGGCCCTGGCGGCGCACCTGGAGGGGGACGGGAACGGGGACGAGCCCGGGACCGCGGCGGCCCCGGCGGGCGCCAGGGGCCGCGAGCGAGCGGAGCGCCGCCAAGCGGCCCGCGCCCGCCGCCGCGGCCGCTGAGACGGCCGGGGCGGTGGAGCAGCGCAGCACCCGGACAGCGCCGCCGCCGGTGCGGCAGCGGCTCGTCGAAATAGCCGCGCCCTGGGGCGGGGTCGCCCCGTTGGGGCTCAAGGCGCGCGTGGGGCTCTGGTACGTGGAGCCGGACCTCGCCGCGGGTGATACTCCCGGTGCGGTAGCGGCGCGCCTAGCTGACCGCGCCCTGGGGCGGGCCGCCCCGGGGCGCAGGGCACCGTCGGGCTCCCGTACGGCGAGGCCGAAAGCGATCTCGCCGGTGGCGGCGCGCCCAGACGACCGCGCCTTGGCGCGGGGTCGCCCCGTACGGGCGCAGGGTGCCCCGCGCAGCACCCGGGCAGGCGACGCTCCCGGCGCGGCCGCTCGGCGCACCCACCTGAACGTGCCCTGGGGCGGGGTCGCCCCGTAGGCACCGCTGGGGGCCATCAGGCTCCCGTACAGCAGAGCCGAAGGCCCTCTCGTCGGTGGCGGTGTCCAAGGCGCCGCGCCGGTCGCGCGGTCCCAACGCGGCGACGTGCGGGCTGCGGCACAAGGCAGGCGGCCGGGCCCAATCAGGCGAGCCCAACCGCCTGCCTCAGCGACGCCGCCCGTCGCACGATGCAAACGCGGCGACGTGCCGGTCGTGCGGCACAAGGCACGCGCCCCGCCCGCCTCAGCCGCGTCGGCCGTGGACGAGGAAGACCCGGCGGACGCCGTCCTGGTCGCGCGGCGGCACAGGCGCCGACCAGCGGCCGTAGTCGGCTGCCGGCTCGCCCGGCTGCACCGCCTCCGCGGCGACGCCGTGCCGGGCGAAGAGCTCCTCGGGCTCGTCCGTGCCGAACTGCCAGGGGCAGCCCCAGCCGGCGAAGACGTCCAGCTGGCCGCGCGCGTGGGCGTGGCTCAGCCCCGCCGAGTTGACGACGTCGGCCGCGATGACGCTGCCGGGCGCTGTGATACGGCGGACGCGGTCGAGGACGCTGTGGACCCCGGCCTCGGGGAGGTAGTAGAGCACGCCCTCGAGCAGCCAGGCGGACGGCAGTCCAGGGTCGTACCCGGCGGCCTGGAGGCGGTCCTCCCAGTCGGGCTCGATCAGGTCGGCGGCCACCATGCGGTGCCGGTCCGCCCGGGGACGGACGCCCGCGAGCCGGTCCTCCTTGTAGGCGAGCACCGGCGCGCGGTCGATCTCGTAGTAGCTCAGGCCCTCGGGCCACTCGAGCCGGTACGCCCGTGAGTCCATGCCGGCCGCGGCCGACACGATCTGGGGCACGTCCTCGGCGGCGCGCTGCAGGCAGTCGTCGAAGAAGCGGGTGCGGACGGCGTTGACGTCGAGGCTGTCGGGCATCGTCCGCTGCCCCTGCGCGGCGGCGGCGGAGGGGGCCACGCCGGGAAAGGTCGCCTCCCAGACCTCGGCCAGCAGCGCGGGGCCCGTCTCGCCGCAGAGCAGCTCGGCGTACGGGTCCTCGTACAGCCGGTCCGGTCTGCGGCTCTCGGCGGCCCGCATCGCCGCGGTGAGCAGCGAGGTGCGCCCTACCGCGTCCAGGAGCTCGGTCATGGCACGCCTCCTATCCGCGCGGGGCGGCGACCAGGGCCGTGGTCTCCACCGGCAGTTCGGCGATCCGCTCGACGTCCAGGCCGGCCCGGTCCAGCAGGGCCGTGAAGTGCTCGACGGTCCGGTGCCGGCCGCCGTTGGTCATCAGCAGATGCAGGTCCCACAGCGCGGGCAGCACCCGGGAGCCCTCGTCGACCACGACGCGCTCGAAGATCAGCAGACGGGAGGACGCGTCGGCCATCCCGCGTCGGCAGTTCTCGAAGGCCTGGACGAGCTGGTCGTCGTCCCAGCCCGCCAGCACCCGGCAGAGGATGTAGACGTCGCCGCCCTCGGGCACGGCGTCGAACATGCTGCCCCCGGCCACGGCGGCGCGGTCCAGGCCGACCGTCGCCGCGAGGTTCTCGCGCGCGGCCGCCATCACGTGCTCGCGGTCGAACAGCGTTCCCCGGGCGTCCGGCGCGGCCTTGAGGATCGTGGCGAGGAGCTGGCCGTTGCCGCCGCCGACGTCGACGACGTGCTTGCCGGAGAAGTCGAAGGCGTCGGGCACGTAGTCGAAGAAGAGGTTCCCGGCCCGCATGGCGCGCTGGAAGCGGTCGGAGGCGTCCTGGTGGTGGCCGAGGTAGGTGTAGAGCGGCTCGCCGTACGCGATCTCGAAGCCCGCGCCGACCGTGCTGATCGCCTCGGCCGCGTGCCCCCAGGCGGTGTAGAACTCCTCGCCGTACAGCAGGCACATGTCGCGCAGCGAGTCGGGGCGGTCCAGCAGGGCGGAGCTCACCGCGGTGTTGCGGTAGCCGGTGCGCTCGCTGCCCTCGAAGACGCCCATGGCGACCAGGAGCCGCATCAGCCGGTGGACGCCCTCCTCCTTGGCGCCGGTCGCCTCGGCCAGTTCGGCGCTGGTGGTCAGGCCGGCCTCGATGCGGTCGGGGATCCCCCATGTGACGGCGGTGTGCACGGCCTGCGCCCGCCATCCGCCGGTGATCAGCTCGACCACTTCCTGAGCGGCCTGCAAATCGGACTTCACGTCGGTATTCCCCTTCGCTTGATCACCGGTATCTCGACGCCCAGCGCACGCATCTGGTTGTACGGATTCATGAACTCCCGCTGCGTGACGATCTTTCCGTCAGCGAGCAGGAACGAGTGGAGGAAATGGTTCTTGTAATGCCCGGGCGGATAGTCCGGGTAGCGGATCTGCCCTTCTCCGTCGCACTCGACCCAGAATCGATTGGGGTCCTGGGTTTCGAAGACCTCGACGTTGAACCATACCCAGTCGGGGAAGATCTCCAGCGACCACGCGCCGTGCGCCTTCAGCTTCTCGAGACCGCTGGAGACGATCGGCGCCTCGGTGTCTCCGGTGTACAGACCAGCGCTGCCGTCCTCGGCGAAGAGCAGATAGCGGGTCAGCCGCGTCTCGCCGCGGCGGCTCATGTAGTCCTCGACCACGGCTCGATTCCGGCGGCGGAGCTCGGTGTCGTCCTTGAAGGTCATACCGGATTTGATATCAGCCCGCGCAATGCGCCATCAAATGTCCAACTGAGAGACGGCCGCGGCCGCGCGCTGCCCGAGCAGCGTCCAACTGCGGGGAATCACCGCTTGGACGCCGGACGGCTCCGGCGGGCGCTGCTAGCGTGAAGAAATGCAGGATTACGCGATTGTCGACGTGTTCACAGAAACGGCCCTGGAGGGCAACCCGGTAGCCGTCTTCTTGAACGCGAGCGAACTCTCCGCCGAGCAGATGCAGAGAATCGCCCGCGAGATGAATCTGTCCGAGACCACGTTCGTGCTGCCGCCCGAGAACGGCGGCGACGCCCGCGTACGCATCTTCACACCGGTCAACGAGCTGCCGTTCGCCGGGCATCCGACCCTCGGCACGGCCATCGTGCTCGGCGGCGACGCCGACCGGGAGCGGCTGCGGCTGGAGACCGCCATGGGCACGATCCCGTTCGAGCTCCACCGGGCGGACGGCCGGGTCGTCGCCGCCCGGATGCGGCAGCCGGTCCCGACCTGGGGCCCGTACGAGCAGGCCGACGAGCTGCTGGCCGCGCTCGGCGTGGCCGAGTCCGTCCTCCCGGTGGAGATCTACCGCAACGGGCCGCGCCATGTGTACGTCGGGCTGGGGAGCGTGGCCGCGCTCTCCCGCGTCCGGCCGGACCAGCGCGCGCTGGCCGAGCATCTCGACATGGCGGCCAACTGCTTCGCGGGCTCGGGGACGCACTGGCGGATGCGGATGTTCTCGCCGGCGTACGGCGTGGCCGAGGACGCGGCGACGGGGTCGGCGGCGGGGCCGCTGGCGATCCACCTCGCCCGGCACGGCCTGGTCCCCTTCGGCGCCCGGATCGAGATCCTCCAGGGCGTGGAGATGGGCCGCCCCTCGTACATGTACGCCGAAGTCGCCGGCGACGAGGGCGAGATCGGCACGGTCGAGGTGTCGGGCTCCGCGGTGGTGGTCGCGCGCGGCTCGCTGTACGTGTGACCCGGGCGCGGGCCCGCCGCCGCCCAGGCCCAGGCCCACGGAACGAGGTCCGACCCACGGGGGGCCGGACCTCGTTCCGCATGCCGTACGGTCACACCGCTCAGCCCTCCAGGGCCGCGCCGCGTCCGGACAGCCGCGACTGCCCGAACAGCCCCTCGACGACGGCCTCGACGTCGAAGCGGACGCGCTCGGTGGGCGGATAGCCGATCAGCTCCACCGCCCGGTGCGGCGGCAGCGGCTGCTCGCCGTCCTCCGCCGACTCCCACAGCATGACCGCGCCCCAGCGGTCGCCCTCCCGGTCGGCGATCCAGAACTTCAGGCGCAGCCCCGTGACCGCGGACCAGGACTGCACCGCCTCGTCGCGCAGATAGCTCCGCAGCGAGTCGATGGTCTGCTCGGACGCGGCGAGGTCCCACCAGGCGACCGTGGCCTTCACCCTTCGAGCACCTCCTTGATCCGTGTGGCGAACAGCCGGGGGCCGTGCGTGGTGAGCACCGACTCGGCGTGGAACTGAAGCGAGGCGAAGTGCGGTCCGCGCAGCGCGTGGATCTCGCCGTTGGCCGGGTCCCTGCTGATCTCCACCGGGCCGACGCCCGCGCGGTCGATCCGCTGGTTGCCGGTGCGGGCGGCGAAGCTGTTGTAGAAGCCGACGAGCTCGCGGTCGCCGAAGAGGTCGATCTCGCGCTGTGTGCCCTGGTTGGGGGTGTCGCAGCGGAACACGTCGAAGCCGAGCCGCAGGCTCAGCACCTGATGGCTGAGGCAGACCGCCAGGAACGGCCGGCGCTCGGCGAGCAGCTCGTCAATGGCGGCGTAGAGGCGGGCGATGCGGGGGTGCTCGACGTCGCGGGGATCGCCGGGTCCCGGGCCCATGACGACGAGGTCGTACGCGCTGGTGTCGTACGGCTCGTCGAAGCGGCGGACCGTCACCTCCAGGCCGAGCGAGCGCAGTTGGTGGGCCATCATCGCGGTGAAGGTGTCCTCGGCGTCCACGACGAGCGTCCGGTGGCCCGTCAGCGACGGCACGGGATCGGCCCCCGCCGGGTCGTCGAGCAGCCAGTACCTGGCCAGGCTCGCGGTCCGGTCCCCCAAGGTCGCCTTCACCTCGGGGTAGTCGCTGAACGGCCGCGGTCGGCCGACGGCGAGCGCGGACAGCAGCCCGACGGCCTTCGCCCGGGTCTCGGCGACCTCGGAGGAGGGCACCGAGTGCCGCACCAGGGTGGCCCCGACGGCGATCGACATCTGGCCCGTACGGTCGATGTCGGCGGTGCGGATGAGGATGGAGGAGTCCATGGCGGGCGCGCCGCGCCAGTCCCTGCCGATGAGCGCCATGACTCCGCTGTAGTAGCCGCGGCCCCGGCCCTCGTACCGGCTGATCACCCGGCAGGCGCTCTCCAGCGGGCTGCCGGTGACGGTCGGCGCGAACATCGTCTCCCGCAGGATCTCCCGCGGGTCGCGTGCCGACCGGCCCTCGATGAGGTACTCGGTGTGCGCGAGGTAGGCCATCTCCTTGAGGTAGGGGCCGCTCACGCGCCCGCCCTCGTCGCAGATCCGGGCCATCATCTTGAGCTCTTCGTCGACGACCATGTTCAGCTCGTCGCTTTCCTTGCTGTCGTGCAGGAAGTCCATCATCCCGGGCAGCGTCGGGCCGGTCGGCGGGTACCGGTAGGTGCCGCTGATCGGGTTCATCACGGCGACGCCGCCGCGCAGGCTGACGTGCCGCTCGGGAGTCGCGCCGACGAAGGTGCGGTCGCCGGTGTGCACGATGAAGGTCCAGTAGGCCCCCGACTCCCCCTCGCACAGCCGCCGGAAGAAGGTCAGCGCCTTGTTCAGCGCGTACGAGTCGATGCCGGCGACGTACGAGCGCTTGATCACGAAGTTGGCGCCCGTGCCCTCGGCTATCTCCTGCGCGGTGATCTGGCGGACGGTGTCGGCGTACTCCTCGTCGTCCACGTCGAAGCGCTCGTCCACCAGCCGGATGGGGACGACGGGTATCTGCTCCAGCACCTCGGCCACCGGCAGCACGGTCTGCTCCGTGACCCGCATCGCGATCATGGGGGCGCCGTCGTCGACGCAGACGTACCCCCGCTCGGCGATCTGCCGGTAGGGCACGATCACCAGGACCTCGTGGCCCGGCTTCCCCGGCTCTTCGCTCAGGGGGATGTCGGCCAGCGCGGCCGGCGTGGACACCTCGCCGATCAGCACGTCGAGACAGTCCCGGCCGCTGGAGTCCGGGCGGTGCACGACGGCGAAGGGCGGGGGCTCGGGCCCGAGCACCCGGGCCAGCAGACTCGTCCGGTCGGTCATGTCAGCACCTCCTCGGTCGTGGTCACCACGGCGCAGCGCTGAGCCGCGTAGTCGACGGCCCACCGGTGGTGGTCCGCGGAGAAGTCCGCCGTCGCGTCGGCCACCAGGAACGGCTGGATGTCGTTGGTGAACGCCTCCACCGCGCTCATCAGGACGCCCACATGCGCGTAGACGCCGCAGATGACGAGCTGGTCCCGGCCCTGCTCGCGCATCCGCGCGAGCAGGTCGGAGCGGAAGAAGGCGCTGTAGCGCCACTTGGTGAAGACCCAGTCCTCGGGCCCCGGGGCCAGCGGGCGCACCACCTCGCGGTCGGCGGGGTCCACGCGCATCCCGGGCCCCCAGAAGTCCTTGAGCAGGCCGCGCTGTTCCTCGGTCATGCCGCCGGGCTGGACGGTGTACGCGACGGGCACGCCGAGCGCGCGGCACCGGTCGCGCAGGACGACCGCGTTCTGGGTCAGCTGGCTGCGCAGCGGCTGCGGGAGGGGCCGCAGAAAGAACTGCTGCATATCGTGGACGAGCAGCACGGCGCGCCGGGGGTCGCCCCGCCAGCGGGCGACGTTGCCCGGCAGGTCGGCGGCGGTCGGCAGCGCGTACGGTGCGATGGCGGGGATTCCCACGGTCACCATCGCCGGCTCACCAGCGCTGGGCGGTCGGTCGTGCCTGCGGCCCGGTCTGTCGGTGTGTCCATGGCTCCACTGGCTTCACTTTCTCCTGTTCGAGCTGATGCTCCCTGGTCCATCCGCCGCGCCCGCTCCGTCTGTTCCGCCCGCTCCGGCCGCGCTGTCTGCGCCGGCTGGTCTGGCTGCGCTGTCTGGTCTGGCTGCTCTGTGCGTTCCGTCTGGTCGATGTGCTCCACCTGCTCGGCGAATCTGCGCCATACGTGGGCGCACTCGCGGGCGGCGGTCGCCACCGCGTCACGGCGGTGGGGCGGCACGGCGCCGGCGAGGGCGGCCCACTTCTCGTTGCTCACACAGTGCGCGTCCAGCAGCCGGAGCAGAGTGCGCCCCCTCTCGCTGAAGCGCAGGGACGGATCGGCCCGCAGTCGCCGCACGGACGGTGCGAGGGACCTCTCCCGCCGCTCCCGGCCCGCACTGCCCTCCTGGCTCTGCCGCCGCGTCCCGGCCGGCGCCGCAGCGGGGTCCGCCGCGGCGGGCCGCGTCGGCGGGCGGGGGTCCGCGCCGCTCATCAGCTGTGTGCGCACGGCGCGCACGGTCTCCGGCGAGATGCCCACGGCCGCGGCGACCTGCCGCAGGGACAGCTGGGGGTCCTCGCGCAGCATGCTGCCCGCGAGGCGGCGCCTCGCCAGGCCGTCGACGGGCCGTACGCGGCCGTCCCGGCCGATCCTGGCGACCGGCTGCGGGGCCGCGCCCGCGCTCTGACGGCGCAGATCGGCGATGGTCCTGGCGGACAGCCCGGTCGCCGAGGCGATGAGCCGGTCCGACCACTGCGGATGGGTCGAGACGATGCGGACCGCGGCCGCCTTGCGGTCGGCCGCGGTCAGCGGCAGGCCGTGCGCGACGTTGGCCCGTACGGCGAGGACGAAGGCGTCCGCCTCGTCGCCCTCGAAGAAGCGGACCGCGATCTGCCGCTGTCCGCGGAGCTTGGCCGCCCGCAGCCGGTGCAGCCCGTCGATGACGGCCATAGTCGCTCGGTGCACGATGACGGGCGGCAGTTCGGCCTGCGTCTCGGCCAGCGTTCTGACATGGTCCAGGTCCTCGCCGGCGCTGCGCGGCGAGCCCGCGCTGCGCAGTGCGCGCACGTCGACCATGACGGCCGGTCCGGGGTTCATGGGCGAGGGGGCGACCTCCCGCAGCAAGCCGACAGCGTTTTCAGTCACCTGGTGACCCTTTCGAACGACGTCGATCACGTCCTTGACCACCGTGCCGACGACGCGTCGCAATCCGCTCGAAAAGAGGTCGAAGTGACGCTGTGGTACGCGCCCTTGACTGGCTGATACCTATCCTGGTTGAGTGGATGAGCCACTGATCCACTCGGTAACTGCGGACTCGGAAGAGGGACTTCGTGGAGACACTGCCCCGCGAGACGATCGTCGACGTGCTGGAGGGCCGGCTGCGGGAGGACATCCTCGCCGGGCGTCATCCGGCGGGCAGCTATCTGCCCCCCGAGCGCCAGCTGGCCGACGGATACGGCGTCACCCGCACCACCCTCAAGCACGCCTTCGGACGGCTCGTCCAGGCGGGCCTGCTGGAGACGCGGCACGGCGTGGGCACCCGGGTGCGCGACTACGCACGGCTCGGCGGCGCCGATCTGCTGCCCATGCTGGTGCGGCACAGCCCGGACTGGATCGCCGAGGTCTTCGAGGTCCGGCGCGGCATCGGCGCGTTGATCGCCCGACGGGCCGCGGCCAAGGCGAGCGCGACGCAGTCGGCCGAGCTGCGCGAGCTGCTGGCGGCGGTGGGCGCCGCGCAGTCGGCGGACGCGGTCCAGCTGGCGGACGTCGAGGTCCACCGGGCGCTGGCCCGCGCCACCGGCAACCGCGTGTACGTCCTGCTGACCAACTCGCTCTTCAACGCCTATCTGCCGGTACGGTCCGCGCTCGCGGGCCCCTTCGCCGATCCGAAGACCGCGCGCGCACGGCTGGCCCCGGTGGTCGAGGCCGTCGCGGCGGGGGACGAGACGGCGGCGCACGCGGCCGCTGAGGCGTATCTGACCGCCACCGAGCGGATCATGCTGGAGGGGCTCGCATGAGCGCGCGGGGAACGCGGGGAACGCGGTTCGCGGAGACCATGCTCGGCGCCGCCCGCCTCGACGCGGACGGCCGCACGCTGCGGGCCCGGCTCGATCTGCGCGCGACGGCGGACACCGTGCTGCGGCCGGGCGGAACGACCGAGGCCAGGCTGGCGGGGCGGGTGCGGATCGCGGGCTTCGCCGACGACGCGCACGCTATAGGCGAGTTGGAGATCTCGCCGCTCACCCGCAGGCGGATCCGCTACCGGCTCTCCTTCGCCGCGGACGGCCGCAGGCTGACCCTGGACGGCTGGAAGTCCGTCACCGCGCTGCGCCCTGTGCGGTCGATGACCGTGCTGCCGTTCACGCTGTACGTAGACGGCGAGACGCCGAGCAGGATCGGCGAGGGCGTGCTGCGCTTCCCGGTGGCGGGCGGCCTGCTGCCCTTCCTCGCGAGCTTCCGCTTCCCCCGCCGCGAGGACGGCGCCCCGCTGCTGGCGCCGCGCTGGCGGGGCGAGCGGGGCCGTACGGAGGTCTGGTACACCACAGCGACCGACCCGGCCACCGGCAGCGGGATATGGCTGCACCACGAGCTGACCGCTCCCGCCGACGGCTCTCCGGCCTTCGCGCACGGCTGGGCTGCGGTCTTCCCCAAGGACGGCCCGGTCGCCCACGAGCGGTTCGGCCCCGAGCCCTGGCGCGGCTCACCGACAAAGCCAGAGGGAGAGGTCGGGGACGACGGGTTCGTCGCCGGAGGCGTCGCCGCCCGCCCCGGCCGCCTCACGGGCGCGGCCGGCGACTTCCGCTGGGATCTGACCGAACGCCCCGAGGACGGGCCGCTGTTCACCTTCCCCCGCTGGTCCTGGCGGCGTCCGCTGCTCCCGGCCGCGCAGATCCTGCCCGCCGCCCGCGCCTCGTACGACGGCACGGTCAGCTATGGGGACCGCACGCTGACGCTGAAGGACGCGCCCGGGGCCTCCGCCCGCATCTACGGCCACGGCAACGCCCGCCGCTGGGCCTGGCTCCATGCGGACCTGGGCGGCGGCGACGTACTGGAGATCGTCGCGGCGGTGTCCATGCGGCCCGGTCTGCGCCGGCTGCCTCCGCTGGTCTTCCTGCGTCTGCGCCGCCGGGGGCGGACCTGGCCCCGGCGGCCGGAGCGCGCGGCGGTCGGCTGGGCGGGCCTCGGCCGCTTCCGGGCCGAGGTGGGACTGCCGACCTGGACGGTGTCCGGGCGGGCCGGGCTGCGGCGCGTCCGCGTCGAGGTGACCCAGGCCGAGGAGCGCACGCTGACGCTGGACTACGCCGACCCCGACGGCGCCCCGGCCGTCTGCCGCAACAGCGAGAGGGCCGATGCCGTGATCCGGCTGGAGCGGTGGTGGGGGCGCTGGCGGCCGGAGGCCGAGTGGCGGCTGGACGGCACGGCGCACGCGGAGGTGGGCGGCCGATGACGCTCGCAGGGCTGGTCGCCGCGCTCCTCGCGGACGACGGCGGCGAAGGCGGCGACGGCGAGGCCTGGCTCGCGAAGGCGCCGCAACGCCTGGAGGACGTACTGGACTCGATGCCCGCGCATGCCCGCGCCGGTGTGCGGGGCGCGGCGGCGGCGGTGGACGCGTACGCCCTGGCGCGCACGGGACGGCGGCTGGCGGCGCTGCGCCCCGAGGAGCGCGAGGGCGTGATGGCCGCACTCGGCGCGCGGCCCGCGCTGGCGCCGCTGCTGGACCTGCTCAAGGCGCCGGTCCTGCTGGCCGCGGGGACGGAGCGGATGCTCCACCAGGAGCGCAGGGACCAGCCGGGCGCACTCCGTGTGCCTGCCGTCGCGCCCGTCGATCCGCCGCCCGCCGATCCGCCGCCCGTCGATCCGCCGCTCGACTGCACGCCCGCCGAGCAGTACCCCACGCGCAGCACGGCCGACGCCGTGGTGATCGGCTCCGGCGCCGGCGGGGCGATGGCGGCGCGCACGCTCGCACGGGCCGGGCTGCGCACCGTCGTGCTGGAGGAGGGCGAGCACCACACCACCGCCTCCTTCGGCCGCCGCCCGCCGCTGGAGCGGTTCGCGGAGCTGTACCGCGACGGCGGGGCCACCGTCGCCGTCGGCCGTCCGCCCCTGCTGCTGCCGACCGGGCGGGCCGTGGGAGGCACCACGATCGTCAACTCCGGCACGTGCTACCGCACCCCGGGCCACGTCCTGCGCCGCTGGCGCGCCGGTTTCGGCTTCGCGCTCGCGGAGGACCTGGACGCCTGCCTCGACGAGGCCGAGCGGAGCCTGAAGGTCGCCGTCCAGCCCCTCGACGTGATGGGCGCCAATGGACTGCTCGCGCTGGCCGGCGCCGAGCGGCTCGGCTGGCGGGCCGCCCCGCTGCGGCGCAACGCCCCCGGCTGCAAGGGCTCCTGCCAGTGCGTCGTGGGCTGTCCGACCGGCGCCAAGCAGAGCGTGCAGCTGTCGGTGCTGCCCGCCGCCTGCGCCGCCGGGGCCCGCATCGTCACCGGGGCGCGGGTGCGCCGGATCCTGGTGGACGCCGACCGGCCGGGCGGCCCGAGGGCGGCGGGGGTGCGCGTCCAGCGGCCCGACGGGAGCGAACTGGAGATCCTCAGCCCGCTGGTGGTCGTCGCGGCCGGCGCGCTCCAGTCCCCGCCGCTGCTGCGCCGCTCGGGCCTGGGCGGCCATCCGCGCCTGGGCCGCAACCTCAGCGTGCACCCCGCCACCAGCGTCGCCGGGCGCTTCAGCCGGCAGGTCAACGCCTGGGAGGGCGTGCTGCAGGGCGTGGGCGTGGAGGAGCTGCACGGCGAGGGCGTCCTCATCGAGGCGACCGCCACCCCGCCGGGCATGGGCAGCTTCGTCCTGCCGGGCCTCGGCCGCGAGCTGCGCGGCGAGCTGGAGGACGCGGGCCGGCTGGCGACGCTGGGCGCGATGATCGCCGACCGCCCCTCGGGCCGGGTGCTGGGCCGCGACCGCACGCTGATCCGCTACGACCTCGACCCGCGCGACGCCGGCCGTCTGACGACGGCGGTGCGGGCGATGGGACGGCTGCTGTTCGCGGCCGGCGCCGAGGAGGTCCTCACGGGCGTGCCGACTGCGCCGAGGGCCCGCTCGCTGGCCGAGCTCGAGGCGCTCATGGCCACGGTGACCGCCCGTCAGCTGCATCTGTCGGCGTTCCACCCCACCGGCACGGTCGCCGCGGGAGCGGACCCGCAGCGCTTCCCCGCCGACGCGGAGGGCCGGCTCCGCGGCGTCGAGGGCGTGCTGATCGCCGACGGGTCCGTGCTGCCGGGCTGTCCCGAGGTCAACCCGCAGCTGAGCATCATGGCGGCGGCTCTCGCCGCGACGGAGCGCTGCCTGACGTCGCGGCGCTCCCGGCCGGCCGCCGCCTGACGGCCGCGCCCGGAGCCGCCCCTGCTCACGGCTCGCTCGTGCCGCCCGCGGCGGGGAAGGCGTGGGCGGCCCACAGGGCTTCGACCTGGCCGTCGATGTCGTTCCACTCCGTCAGCAGCAGGGCTCGCTCCGGCGCGGAGAGGACGTCGACGCGGGAGAGGGGGCGGTCGGGGTCGGCGGCCGCGGCGCGGACGAGTCGTACCAGGCGCTCTGTCATCGTCTTGGCCGTGCTCTCGTCGAACAGGTCGGCGGCGTAGTGCAGGGACCCCGTCATACCGGACGGACCGGCGGGCGCGGCGACCGGTCCGCCTTCGGAGAAGACGAGCGCCAGGTCGAACTTGGCTGCTTCCGTGTCGATCTCCTCGACCACGACGCTCAGGCCCGGCAGCGACAGGTCGTTGCGGCCCGCGTTCTGGTAGGCCAGCATCACCTGGAACAGCGGGTGGTGGCCCAGGGAGCGGGCCGGCTTGAGGGCGTCCACCAGGCGGTCGAAGGGGCAGTCCTGGTGGGCGTGCGCGGACAGGTTCGTCTCCCTGGTCCGCAGGACGAGCTGACGGAAGGTCGGGGCGCCCGAGGTGTCGGTCCGCAGCACCAGGGTGTTGGTGAAGAACCCGATCAGGTCGTCGAGGGACTCGTCGGTGCGCCCGGAGAACGCGGCGCCCAGCGGGATGTCCGTGCCCGCCCCCAGCCGGGTCAGCAGCTCGGCGACCGCCGCCTGCACGGTCATGAACACCGTCGTGCCCGTCTCCCGGGCGAGCGCGTCCAGGCTCGCCTGGGTCCCCGCGTCCCAGCCGAAGGGGACGCGGCGGCCTCGGCCGGACGCCACCGGCGGCCTGGGTCGGTCGAGAGGCAGGCTCAGCAGCTCCGGCGCGCCCGTCAACTCCTGCTTCCAGTAGGCGAGATGCTCGGCCATCTCGCTGTCCGGGTCGCTCTCCTCGCCCAGTACGTCCCGCTGCCACACCGCGAAGTCGGCGTACTGCACGGGCAGCGGCTCCCACGCGGGCGGGGCGCCGTCGAGGCGGGCCGTGTAGGCCTGCGAGAGCTGGCGGGTGAGCGGGGTGGTGGACCAGTCGTCCGTGGCGATGTGGTGGACGAGGACGAGGAGGACGTGCTCGTCGGGGCCGGTGCGCAGCAGTGCGGTGCGGATCGGCGGCTCGACGGCGAGATCGAAGGCGTGGGCGGCCTCCTGCCGCAGCGCGGCGGCGAGTCCGGCGGGCTCGACGTCGCGGGCACGGAGGGCGGGGCGGGCCTCGGCGGCGTCGAGGACGCGCTGGACGGGCGCCCCGTCGACGTCGGGGAACACCGTGCGCAGACTCTCGTGGCGGGCGACGACGTCCGCGACGGCGTCGGCCAGCGCCGCGCGGTCGAGCGTGCCGGCGAGCCGCAGGACGAGGGGGACGTTGTACGTCGGGCTCGGACCCTCCATCTGGTAGTGGAACCACAGCCTGCGCTGGGCGTACGACAGCGGAATCTGCGGGCTCACTGGGCCTCCTGCTTCTCAGCGCGCGGACGCAACGACGGCCGGGCCTTCTTGGCGCTCGCCGAGCGCTCGGCGAGCGCGGCGACGGTGGGGGACTCGAACACGGCGCGGATGGGCAGCTCCACGCCCAGCGCCGTGCGGACGCGGCTGATCAGCCGCGTGGCGAGCAGGGAGTGGCCGCCAAGCTCGAAGAAGTCGTCGTCGACGCCCACCCGCTCCAGGCCCAGCACCTCGGCCATCAGGGCGCACAGGCTCTCCTCGCGCGGGGTGCGCGGTGCGCGGCCGGCGCCTGCCGCGGCGGGGCCGGGGGCCGGCAGCCGGGTCCGGTCGAGTTTGCCGTTGCCGGTGAGCGGCAGGGCGTCCAGCGGCACGAACGCCGACGGCCGCATGTAGTCCGGCAGACGAGCGGCCATATGGGAGCGCAGCTCGCCCGGCTCGGGGGCGGGCGTGTCCGCCGCTCCCTCCGGGGGGACGACGTACGCGACGATCCGCCGTGTGCCGCGCTCGTCCTGGTGCACCGTCACGGCGGCGCGGCCGACCGCCGGATGGCACCGCAGCACCGCCTCGATCTCGCCCAGCTCGATGCGGAAGCCCCGGAGCTTGACCTGGTCGTCGGTCCGGCCCACGAAGTCCAGGCGCCCGTCGGCGGTCCAGCGCACCAGGTCTCCGGTGCGGTACATCCGGCCGCCGGGCGGTCCGAAGGGGTCGGCGACGAAGCGTTCCGCGGTGAGCCCGGGGCGGCTCAGATAGCCGCGCGCCAGGCCCACGCCGGCGACGTACAGCTCGCCCTGGACGCCTTCGGGGACCGGGCGCAGGCCGCGGTCGAGCACATGGACGCGGGTGTTGGGCAGCGGACGGCCGATGAGGGGGCGGGAGCTGTCGGACATCCGCGCCCAGAGGGTGTCGACGGTGTACTCGGTGGGGCCGTAGGTGTTGTAGCCGCTGACGCCCGGGGTGTCCCGCAGCAGCTGCCACTGGGTCTGGGTGACCGCCTCGCCACCGAGGGCCAGCACGCGGGGCGTGGTCGACGCGTCGGCCAGCAGCCCGTGCTCCAGCAGCTGGTCGAAGAACGACGGCGGTATGTCCATGAAGTCGATGCCGAACCGGCTGGTGTAGGCGACGAACGCCGAGGGGTCGCGCCGGGTGTCGTCGTCGACGACGTGCAGTTCGTGGCCTGCGGTCATCCACAGCACCGGGGCCCAGGACGCGTCGAAGGAGATCGCTCCCGCCAGCGCCGCCTTGAGGGGGCGGCCGCCGGCCTGGGCGATGTCGTCGGCGTACAGGTCGCGGAAGTAGTGGTGGTAGAGGTTCGCCAGGCTCCGGTGCTCGATCACCACTCCCTTGGGGCGGCCCGTCGATCCCGAGGTGTGGATCGCGTACACCGGGTGGCCGGGGAGCAGCGGCGCCAGGCGGTCCCGGTCTTCGGGGTCGGTCGCGGGCTCGGCCGCGAGGGCGGCGAGGGTCCCGGCGGAGTCGATCGCGATCCGCTGTCCGGGGCAGCCCTCCCCCAGCACGTGCCCGGTCGCCCTGTCCGTCAGGACGACGACCGGGCGGACCTCGTCCAGGACGCCCGCGATCCGGTCCGTCGGGTGGGCGGGGTCCACGGGCACGTACGCCGCGCCGGACTTGGCGACCGCCAGCAGCGCCGTGATCAGCTCGGCCGAGCGGGGCAGCGCCACGGCCACGTACCGCTCGGGCCCGGCGCCGCGCGCGATCAGGTGGCGGGCCAGTCGGTTGGCCCGGGCGTCCAGCTCGGCGAAGGTCAGCCGCGTGTCGCCGCAGACGACGGCGGTGGCGTCGGGCGTCGCGGCCGCGCGGGACGCGAACAGCTGCGGCAGCAGCTCGGCCGGCTGCTCGCGGGCGGTGCTGTTCCAGTCGACCAGCATGCGCCGCCGTTCGTCGGCGTCCAGCAGCTCGGCCGAGCTGATCGGCCGGTCGGGGGCGGCCGACAGGACGTCGAGGAGCCGTACGAACCGCTGGGCGAAGCCCTCGGCGGTCCTGCGGTCGAACAGGTCGGCGCTGTACTCCACGGCGCCGGCGAGGCCCTCGCCGCCGGTGTCCCGCAGGTTCACGGCGAGGTCGAACTTCGCGGTGCCCGTCGTCAGGCGCAGCGGCCGGATCGTGAGGCCCGGCGCGCGCAGTTCGTCGGGCAGCGCCTCGTCGTGGCTCAGCATGACCTGGAAGAGCGGGGCGTGGGACAGCGAGCGCGCCGGGTTCAGCGCCTCCACCAGCCGCTCGAACGGCATGTCCTGGTGGGCGTACGCGCTCAGGTCGGCTTCGCGCACCCGGGCGAGGAGTTCGCGCAGCGTCGGGTCGCCGGAGGCGTCGGTGCGCAGGACGACCGTGTTGACGAAGTAGCCGACGAGGGAGTCGAGCCGGGGATCGGTCCGGCCGCCGACGGGCGTGCCGACGGGGATGTCGCTGCCGGCGCCCAGCCGGGACAGCAGGGCGGCGAGCACCGCGTGCAGCACCATGAACGGGGTGGCCCCCGTGCTGCGGCCCAGCTCGCGGACTCTGGCGTACAGTTCGCCGCCGACCTCGAAGTCGACCGATCCGCCGGCGTGCGAGAGAGCGGCGGGCCGGGGCCGGTCGGCGGGCAGTTCGAGGAGCTCGGGCGCGCCGGCCAGGGCGCCTCGCCAGTGGCCGAGCAGGCGCGCGGCGAGGCTGTGCGGATCGCTCTCGCTGCCGAGCCTCTCCCGCTGCCACAGGACGTGGTCGGCGTACTGGAGGGGCAGCGGCGCCCAGCCGGGGGCGCGCCCCTCCACGCGGGCCGCGTAGGCCTCGGCGACGTCCCGCAGGAGCGGGCCCATCGACAGGCCGTCGGTGACGATGTGGTGCATCGCCACGAGGAGCAGGTGCTCCGCGGGGCCGGCGGAGAAGACCGTGAAGCGCGAGGCCGGCGCGTCGCCCAGTGCGAAGGGCTCGTGGAGGGCGTCGGTCGCCGCCTGTGCCAGCCGCTCCTCGGCGGGGCCGGGCGCCGCGGGCAGGCGCACAAAGGCCAGGCCCGGGTGCGCGTCGGCGGGCAGGATCCGCTGGCACGGCTCGCCGTCGTCCTCGTGGAAGCCGGTCCGAAGCGTCTCGTGGCGGTCCACGACATCGTGTACCGCCCGGGTGAGCGCGGGCAGGTCCAGGTCGCCGGAGAGCCGCAGCGCCAGGCAGGAGTTGTAGGCCGCGCCGCCGTCGCGCCGGTTCAGGAACCACAGCGCGCGCTGCCCTGCGGAGAGCGGCAGGCGCTCGGGCCGGCGGCCGGCCCGCGCCAGGGGCTGCGGGGCGCCGCTCGGGGCCGCCTGGTCGAGCTGGGCGGCCAGGGCTCTGACCGTGCGGGCCCGGAAGACGTCGCGGATGGACGCCTGGAGGCCCAGCGTCGTGCGGACGCGCTCGACGAGCCTCAGGGCGGCCAGCGAGTGGCCGCCGAGCTCGAAGAAGTCCCGGTCGGCGCCGACGCTCGGAACGCCGAGGACCTCGGCGGCCAGGGCGCACAGGGCCCTCTCGCGGGGCGTGCCCGGCGCGGCGCCGGCGTACTGGTCCGGCTGGTGCTGCTCGGGGGCGGGCAGTTGGGCGGTGTCGACCTTGCCGTTGGGGGTGAGCGGGATCGCGTCGAGCAGGACGATCGCCGAGGGCACCATGTAGTCGGGCAGCCGCCCTGCCGCGTAGGCGCGCAGCCCGCTCGCCGTCGTCCGCCGGCCGGCGGCGGGCACCGCGTAGGCGACGATGCGGCGGCCGCCCGACGGGTCGTCGGCCACGACGGCCTTGACCTGGCCGACCGCCTCGTGCTCGGTCAGGGCGTGCTCGACGTCGCCGAGCTCGACGCGGTAGCCGCGCACCTTGACCTGGTGGTCGCGGCGCCCGGCGAACTCCAGCTGTCCCTCCGGGGTCCAGCGGCCGAGGTCGCCGGTGCGGTACATCCGGTCGCCGGGGGCCCCGAAGAGCGCTCCGAAGGGGTCGGCCACGAAGCGGGCGGAGGTGAGGCCGGGCCGGCCCGCGTAGCCGCGGGCGAGGCCGGGTCCCGCCACGTAGATCTCGCCGGCGACGCCGGGCGCCGTCAGGCGCAGCCGGGCGTCCAGGACGTACATCCGCACGTTGTCCATGGGGCGGCCGAGCGGCAGGGCGCCCGCCGGTATCGGCGCCCCGGGCGGGATGTGGTGCTCCGAGCAGTTGATGGTGGTCTCGGTGGCGCCGTAGACGTGCAGGACCTTCGCGCCCGGGTGGCGCGCGCGCCACTGGTCGAGCACCTCGCCCTGGAGGGCCTCGCCGCCGAGCATCAGCTCCCCGGTGGGCGACAGGCTGCTGGGCAGCGCGGCCAGCAGCGGCAGGGCGCTGGGGGTCGCCTTGAGGAAGTCGCAGCCGTCGGGCGCGGCCGGGTGCTCGGCGGACTCCGCGTCCAGCGTCGCCGCCCATACGCGCCCTCCGGCGGCCAGCGGCACGAACAGCGAGGTGACGCTCAGGTCGAAGGAGACCGACGAATGCCACAGCGAGGTGCCCCGCACGCTGCCGTACGAGCTGCTGGTGCAGGCCAAGTAGTGCGCCAGGGAGCGGTGTTCGATCACCGTGCCCTTGGGGCGGCCCGTCGAGCCCGAGGTGTAGACCACGTACGCGGCGTTCGCCGGGCGGAGCGGCGCGCTGCGCTCGTCGTCGGCGAGGTCGCCGTCGGGGAGGGCGGCCACGGCGGAGGCGACGGCCGGGTCGTCGAGCAGCACCGCGGCGGCGGCGCGGCCGGCGGGCGGCAGCAGCTCCAGGCCGTCGCGCGTGGTGAGCACGCAGGCGGGCCGGGCGTCGTCGACCATGGTCGCGATGCGCTCGGCCGGGTAGCCGAGGTCGACGGGCAGATAGCAGGCTCCGGCCTTCAGCACGGCCAGCAGCGCGACGACCAGGCCGGTCGAGCGGGGCAGCGCCACGGCGACGGTCTCGTCGGGGCCGGCGCCCTGGGCGACCAGGTAGCGGGCCAGACGGTTGGCGGCGGCGTGGAGTTCGGCGTACGTCAGGTCGCCGTCCCAGGAGGTGACGGCCGGCGCGTGCGGAGTGCGGCGAGCCTGTGTCTCAAGCACCGCGACCGCGGTGCTCACGGGGACCGGGCGGGCGGTGTCGTTGAAGTCCTTGAGCAGCCGGTCGTACTCGGCGGGGGCGAGCACCTCGACCGCGCCGAGGGGACGGTCGGGCGCCGAGGCGCCCTCGGTCAGCAGCCGGACGAGCCGGCCGCCGAGGAGCTCCGCGCTCTCGGGTCCGAACAGGTCGGCGTCCGCGTCCAGGGCGAGCTCCAAGCCGCCGTCCGCCGATTCCCCGCCGGCGCGCACGCGGACGTCCAGCTCGGCCGCCGGCAGGGGCGTCCCCGCCGGCTCCTGCGGCCCGCCGCAGCGGACTTGGAACGCGGTGTGGCGGGGGTGCGCCGCTGTCGCCCCCAGGGCGCCTGCGACCAGCGGGAGGGGGGCGGCGTGCGCGCGGGCCGCGCGGTCGGCGTCCCGTACGCGGCGCGTCAGCTCGCGCAGGCTGGGCTCGGCCGAGGTGTCGATCCGGAGCAGCAGGAAGGCGTCGTGGCCGTGGCCCGTCGTGCCCACCGCGATGTCGTCGCCCGCGCCGAGCCGCGTCAGCAGGCCTGCGAGCGCGGCCTGGACCACGGTGACGGCGCCGGCGCCCTCCTGCTCGGCGAGCGCGTCGACGGCGCGGCGCCCATGGGCCCCGACGGCGAGCGACAGGCGGGTGCGCAGGCCGCTGGGCTCGGCCGGCCGCTGGCGGTCGACGGGCAGTTCGAGCAGCGCCGGCAGTCCCGCGAGGCTCTCTCGCCAGTAGGTCAGGTGGTCCATTTCCGCTCCCGTCCGAGGTGGCGCCGTACACGACCGTGGTCACGAGCGGCGAAGTAGTCGATGTCGCGGGTGATCTCCTCGATCAGCCGCGTCCCGGTCCCGCCGTCGTCCCGGCCCAGCAGCCTGCGGTTGCGCTCCGCGCAGGCGTGGGAGAAGGGGAGCAGGCCGGGGCTGAAGTAGCGGAGCGCGCCGCTCGCGTCGCGTTTGGGGACGATCTGGGAGCGGGCGTGGACGCTGGCGCTGAAGGGGATGTCGAGCCGGCCGGCGCGGAAGGCCGCGTCGACGGCGCGGTGCAGATCGCCGCCGCCCAGCAGCGGGTCGACGATCTCGCTCACCTCGCGCTGGATCCAGTACGCCTCCTCCTCGACGCGGCTCTCGTCCAGCGTCACGAAGTCGAGCAGCCCGGACAGGGCGAGCGCCGAGGTCTTCATGCCGTGGACGTTCGCCGCGGCGTCGGGGATGCCGTGCGCCTCCCGGCAGGTCTTGCTGACGATCTTCGTGGCGCCGCCGAGGCGGCCGGTCAGCGCGCCGTAGAAGATCAGCTCCTCCGCCCGGTCGGCCTCCTCGGGGAAGACGCCCATGAACTCGTGGAGCACGGGGAAGACCTCGACCTCCGGCGGCAGATAGCGCGCGGCCAGCTCCCTGACCGACCGCAGCGCGGCGACGTCCTGGTGGACCTCCCCGCCCTGCGGATAGGCGATCGACAGACAGCGCACGCCTTCGGCGGCCGCGGCCATCGCCTCGACGAGGGTGATCGCGAGGCTGATCGACGGGGGCACGAGGACGGCCGTCAGCGTGCCGAACAGCTCGCGGTCCACCACGACCCCGGACCGGGCCAGCTCCCCGCACGCCCGGTCCACCTGGCGCCATGCCCGCAGCGACCGCTCCAGCGGCACGTCCTTGGAGTACGGCAGGTTGTACGAGATGCCGCCGCCCTCGAACGAGGTCATCCCCGACGCCACCGACACGGCGAACAGCACACGGGCGTCCGGCGAGCCGTGCCGTACCTCGAGCGGGGCGGCGACGCTCTCGTTCAGCTCCCGTCCGCGCTGCCAGCCGTGGGCGACCAGCGGATAGCCGTTGAGGTGGTGGGGGTGCTCGCGCAGGGTGGCGGCCGCCTCGTCGAAGTGGCACAGCCGGGTGTGGGAGTCGATGGTGACGCTGAGGATCCCGGGTGCGGCGCCCTGTTCGAGCTCGCCCAGCAGGGCGAGCATCCGCGCGTGTCCGCCGACCCCGCACCGCGGCTGGATCACCGGCGTCCCGCTGAGCTCCGCCGCGCGCAGCACGTCGAGCGCGCTCCGCTTGGGCAGCCCGGTCAGATAGCGCAGGGTCTCCTGCCGGTCGGGCAGCGCGGCGACGGTCTCGGGGTCGAGGCCGAGGGTGTCCTGGTCAAGCATGGAAGGGTCCGACGACAGGGGCGGGCCGCGCCGGGCGCAGCGCGTCCAGGAGCGGGGTGAGGGCGTCGGGGTCGCCGAGGATGTGGTCGACGCCCAGATCGAGGAGGGCCTGGCGGTCGGCGGCCGTGTCGTCGCCGCCGACGCAGAGGTTGCCGCCGAGCACCACGGGGACGTTCATCCGGCCCGCCGCCCGCAGTCGGGGCAGGCCTCGCAGGTCTTCGTAGGCATGACCGTTGAGGCTGCCGACGATGACCGCCTCGGCGCCGGGGTTGGCGTCCACGGCGTCCGCGAACTCCTCCAGCGGGGTGCAGACTCCGAGGTTGACGACGACGAATCCGTCCTGGCGCAGACGCATGGCGATCAGATGGTTGGCGACGGCGTGGGCGTCGCTGGCGGCCACCCCGAGGATGACGAGGCGGCCCCTGCGGTGTTCGGCGTGCGGGTTCATCCGGTGCTCCCTCGGCGCGCGGAGGCCGTCGCGCCCGTCGTCGTGTGCTGCCCCTCGCCCGTCGTGCCGCCTGTCTTCGTGTGCTGCCCCTCGCCCGTCGTCGCGGCGAGCGCCCGGGCGACGACGGCGCCGATGTGGGCGAGCGGCTCCGGGCGGGTCATCTCCAGGTGGGCGCAGTCCACTCGGTGCTCGTCGACCGTGCCGGTGACGTACGGCAGCCAGTCCTGCCACACGGGCGCGTCGGCCCCGCGCTCCAGGGCGGCGGTCACAAAGGTCACATCGCCTTGGAACACGTTCGGCTCGAAGTCCCGCATGACCGCGGCGTTGCGGATCATCGAACGGTGCACCGCCGCGACCTCCGCCTCGTCGAGGGGCGCTAAGACGCCCGCGTACCGGCGCAGTTCGGCGGCGCGGTCCTGGGGGTCTCCGGAGGCGACGGGCGTGTACCGCCCGCTGTCCTGGCCGCCCTGGGCCGGGTAGCCGTCGAGCAGGCAGAGCAGCCCGACCTCCTCGCCCATCGCCTGGAGCCGCACCGCCGTCTCGTGCGCGACGAGAGCGCCGAACGACCAGCCGAGCAGGTGGTACGGGCCGTGCGGCCGCACCTGACGGATCCGCTCGACGTAGTGGGCGGCCAGGTCCTCGATCCGGCCCTCCGCATGAGCCGGATCCGTGAGAGCGGGGTCCTGCAGCCCGTAGACCGGACGCCCGGGACCGATGAGACGGGGCAGACCGGCGTAGCACCAGCTGGTCCCGGCCACGGGATGGACGCAGAACAGCGGGTCCCCGGCGCCTCCGGTGCGCAGCGGGAGCAGTGTCTCCAGGCCGCTCGTGGAGCGCTGCCCGGCGCCTCCGTCCAGCGCGGCGGCGAGGCCTGCGACGGTCGGGCTGTCGAACAGCGTGCGCACGGGCAGCTCGGCGCCGAGCGTGGACCGGACCCGGCTGAGCAGCCGGGTCGCGAGGAGCGAGTGCCCGCCCAGGTCGAAGAAGCTGGTGTGGACGCCTACTTCGGGCACGCCGAGCACCTCCGCGAACAGCTCGCCGAGCAGCTGCTCCCGCACGGAGCGCGGCCGCTGTCCGTCCGGGCCGATCGGCGGGGGCGCCGGGAGGGCGCGGACGTCGACCTTGCCGTTGGCGTTCAGGGGGATCTCGTCGACGGCCACGCACTGGGCGGGGACCATGTAGTCGGGCAGCAGCCGTCCCGCGTGGCCGCGCAAGGCGCCGCCGTGGACGCCGTCGGGCCCGGCCGGCACGACGTAGGCGATCAGCCGGCGGTGGCCCGGCCGGTCCTCGCGGGCGACGACGACGGCCCGGGACACCGAGGGGTGGCTGGTGAGCGCGGTCTCGATCTCGCTGGGCTCGATGCGGAAGCCGCGGATCTTGATCTGGTCGTCGGTGCGCCCCAGGTACTCCAGCTGTCCCTGGGAGGTCCAGCGGGCCAGGTCGCCCGTGCGGTACATCCGCCGGCCGGAGTCCGCGCCGGCGAAGGGGTCGGCCACGAACCGCTCGGCGGTCAGCGCGGGCTTGCCGACATAGCCCCGGGCCAGGCCCTCGCCCGCGATGTACAGCTCTCCCGGCGCGCCGGGCGGCACCAGGCTCAGATGCCGGTCCAGCAGATACAGCCGCACCCCCGGGATCGCCCGCCCGATCGGCGGCGCCGCAGGCCACTCGCCGGGATCCCCGGACAGGATCGACGACGAGGCGTGATGCGTCTCCGAGGGCCCGTACTGGTTCTCCAGCACCACCCCCTCCAACGACGCCAGGAACGCACGCGTCTCCGCCGACAGCCGCAGCGGCTCGCCGCCGACGCTGAGGTGACGCAGCGCGAGCTCCGTGGGCCGCTCGGTCCAGGAGACCGCCAGCTGCTCGAGCTGCGCCGGGGAGAGGTACATCCGCTCGATCCGCTCGGCGGCCGCCAGCTGAAGCAGCCGTCCGGTGTCGCGCCGGGTCTCCTCGTCGACGAGGACGAGCCGGTCGCCGCGCAGCAGGGTGACGAACACCTCCTGGAGCCATACGTCGAAGCCGTGCGAGGCGATCTGCGCACAGGATCGCGGCGCCACGTGGTGGGCGCGCTCGCGGTACCGGTCGAAGCGCACGACGTTGGCGATGGTCCGCCAGTCGACGACGATGCCCTTGGGCCGGCCCGTCGAGCCCGACGTATAGATCACATACATCGCCGACCGCACATCGCCCACCCCGGCAGACACCGGCGCCGGCGCAACCGGCGGCCGCTCAGCCAACACCGCGTCGCCGTCGTACACCACCACCGGCGGCCCCCCGGCCGGCAACGACCCCGCCAGCTGAGAACTCGCCAACACCACCCGAGCACCCGCGTCCGCCACCATGAACGCCAACCGCTCCCTGGGCAGCTCCGGCGCCAACGGCAGACACACCGCACCCGCCCTCAACACACCCAGCAGCCCCACCACCGCGTCCACACCACGCCCCAGACAGACCCCCACCACATCCCCAGGACCCACCCCCGACGCACGCAGAACCCCGGCCAGCCGACCAGCCCGCCCCGCCAGCTCCCCATAGCCCACACGCTCCACGCCGCACACCAACGCCACCGCGTCCGGCACCGACGCCGCCCGCTCCTCGAACAATCCGAGCGGATGGCCCACCGGTCCCTCGTCGGCGGCCGGGTCGTCCGCGCCCTGCGCCAGGACGTCGTCCGCGCCGGCCTGCGGCGACAGCCGGGACACCCGCGCCTCGGGGTCGGCGGCGACGGCCTGGCAGAGGGCGACGAACTGATCCGTCAGACGGCGTACGGTCGCCGGCTCGAAGAGGTCGGTGCTGAAGCAGACGGTTCCCTCCAAGCCCTTCTCGCTCTCCTGGAGCTGCATCTCCAGGTCGAAGCGGGTCTGTCCGAGGTCCCTGCGGACGCGCTCCACCGACCAGTGGGCCGGGGCGGCGTGGTCGTCGGCGGCGCTGAGGGCGAACAGGATCTGGAACACGGGGTTGCGGCTGACGTCCCGCTCGGGCGCCAGCTCCTCGACGACCCGGTCAAAGGGCACGTCCTGGTTGGCCTGCGCCTCCAGCGCGATGTCCCGCAGCCGCCCGAGCAGCTCCACGAAGGAGGGGTCGTCGTCCCAGGTCAGCCGGAGCGCCATGGTGTTGACGAAGAAGCCGACCAGGTCTTCCAGCTCGGGCCGTACGCGTCCGGCGACGGGCGATCCGGTGACCACGTCGCCGGTCCCGGTGTACCGGGCGAGCAGGATGTCGAAGGCGGTGAGCAGCACCATGAACGGCGTCGCGCTGTGCGCGTGCCCGATGCGGCGCAGGGCGTCGGCGGTGTCCCCCGGGACCGTGAAGTCGACGCGGCGCCCTCGGCCGCTGAGCGTCCTGGGGCGGGGGTGGTCGGTCGGCAGCCCGTGCAGCGCGGGGGCGCCGTCGAGCAGCTCCGTCCAGAAGCCCAGCTGCTCGCGGGTGCGTCCGCTCTCGTCCAGGGCGTGCTGCCAGGCCGCGTAGTCCGCGTACTGCACCGCGAGCGGGGGCAGCGGGTCGGGCCGGCCGTCGGCGAACGCGTCGTACAGCGCGGACAGATCACTCCAGAGGACGTCCATCGACCAGGCGTCGACGACGATGTGGTGGAGGTGGAGCACGAAGCAGTGGCGGTCGTCGCCGAGCCGGAACAGCTGGGCCCGCACGAGGGGCCCGGCCGTCAGGTCGAAGGGGCGCAGCGCCTGTGCGTGCGCGAGCCGTGCGGCCTCCAGCTGGGCCGCTTCGGCGCCCAGCTCCCTCAGGTCGGCGCTCTCCCAGTCGAAGTCGGCCGTCGGCGCGATGACCTGGTACGGGTCTCCGCCCTCGCTGGCGAAGCCGGTGCGCAGCACCTCGTGCCGGTCGCCGACCGCGTTCAGGGCTCGGCGCAGCAGCGCGGGCTCCAGCGGGCCGCGAATGTGCCACATCTCGCTGACGTTGTACGCCGGTGAGCCGGGGGCCAGTTGGTCGAAGAACCACATCCGGCGCTGGGCGAAGGACAGGCGCGCGTCGCCGGCCGCGCGGGGGAGAACCGCGGGCGTTTGGCTGCGAAGCGGCGGCTTCCTGGTGTCGAGGACCTCGGCGAGCCTGCGGACGGTGGCGCAGTCGAAGAGGTCCCGTACGGAGACGGTCGCGTCCAGGGCGGCTCGGGTGCGCGACACCGCCTGCGTGGCGAGCAGGGAGTGTCCGCCGAGCTCGAAGAAGTCGTCGTCGACGCCGATGCCCTCGACCTTGAGCAGGCTCTCCCAGATGCCGACGAGCGCCTTCTGGGTGGCGGTGGCGGCGGGGGCGTACCGGCCCGTGAGCCGTCGCGAGCCGACCGGCACGGGCAGGGCGCGCCGGTCGATCTTGCCGTTGCGGGTCAGCGGCAGGCTCGTCGCCCGGACGAAGGCGGCGGGGAGCATATAGGCGGGGAGCCGGGCGCGCAGGAAGTCGCGGAGCGCGGACTCGTCGAAGCGCGCCGGATCGGTGGGCACGATGTGCGCGGCGAGCCTGCGGGCGCCGGGCGGGTCCTCGTACGCCGCGACGGCCGCGTCGTGCACGTCCGCGTGGCTGGTGAGCGCGGTCTCGATCTCGCTGGGCTCGATGCGGAAGCCGCGGATCTTGATCTGGTCGTCGGTGCGGCCGAGGTACTCCAGCTGTCCCTGAGAGGTCCAGCGGGCCAGGTCGCCCGTGCGGTACATCCGCCGGCCGGAGTCCGCCCCGGCGAAGGGATCGGCCACGAACCGCTCGGCGGTCAGCGCGGGCTTGCCGACATACCCCCGCGCCAGGCCCTCGCCCGCGATGTACAGCTCGCCCGGCGCGCCGGGCGGCACCAGGCTCAGATGCCGGTCCAGCAGATACAGCCGCACCCCCGGGATCGCCCGCCCGATCGGCGGCGCCGCAGGCCACCGCTCCGGATCCCCGGACAGGATCGACGACGAGGCGTGATGCGTCTCCGAGGGCCCGTACTGGTTCTCCAGCACCACCCCCTCCAACGACGCCAGGAACGCACGGGTCTGCGGGGTCAGGGCGAGGGCGTCCCCGGAGACGAACACATGCGTCAGACAGAGGTCGACGGGCCGTTCCGACCAGGAGATCGCCAACTGGGCCAGCAGCGCCGGGGAGAGGTACATCCGCTCGATCCGCTCGGCCGCCAGCAGCTCCAGCAGCCGCTCGGCGTCCTGGCGCACGGCTTCCTCGACGAGCACCAGACGGCCGCCGCGGGCCAGGGTCGCGAAGATCTCCAGGAACGAGACGTCGAAGCCGACCGACGCGAGCTGGAGGCAGGCCACGGGGGTGTCGCCCAGATACTGGTCCCGGTAGAGGTCGAAGCGCACGACGTTGGCGATGGTCCGCCAGTCGACGACGATGCCCTTGGGCCGGCCCGTCGAGCCCGACGTGTAGATCACATACATCGCCGACCGCACATCGCCCACCCCGGCAGACACCGGCGACGGCGCAACCGGCGGCCGCTCAGCCAACACCGCGTCGCCGTCGTACACCACCACCGGCGGCCCCCCAGCCGGCAACGACCCCGCCAGCTGAGAACTCGCCAACACCACCCGAGCACCCGCGTCCGAAACCATGAACGCCAACCGCTCCCCGGGCAGCTCCGGCGCCAACGGCAGACACACCGCACCCGCCCTCAACACACCCAGCAGACCCACCACCGCGTCCACACCACGCCCCAAGCAGACCCCCACCACATCCCCAGGACCCACCCCCGACGCACGCAGAACCCCGGCCAGCCGACCAGCCCGCCCCGCCAGCTCCCCATAGCCCACACGCTCCACGCCGCACACCAACGCCACCGCGTCCGGACCCGACGCCGCCCGCTCCTCGAACAACCCGAGGAGATCACTGCCGTACTCGTGAATCGTCTTCTTCATCGCCCACGCTCCGTCGACCAAGGCACCGCACCGAACCGTCCGCCGTGTGCGTCGGGCCCGGCTGCCGGGCCCGACGCGGCTCTGTCATGTCAGGGCGCGTCCGTGGTCGCAGTGCCGCCGGCCGTCCGCGGTGCGCAGGTCGGCGAGGACGTTGAGCCGGCGCAGCCAGCGGTCCGTGCCGTCGTAGCGGGCGGTGAAGGGGCGCCGTCCGTGCACGGCCCGCTTGTTGTCGATGATCATCAGCTCTCCGGGGGCGACGACGACGTCGCGCAGCCCCGCGTCGATGCCGCGGACGAGGGCCTTGAGCGCCTCGGCCGGCGCCCCTTCGTGCAGCTCGCCCGGCATGAAGGCCGGGTCGATGCAGATGGCGGGCGCCTCGGGGGATCCGGAGAGGACAGCGGTGCGCCGGGGCTTCTCGTGCATTTCGGCGATCTGCTGGAAGGCGTCGACCGTCTGGGAGTCCGCGGCGATTCCGGTGGTGGTGCTGTTGAAAGCGACGGTGTGCGAGTCGTCGGGAAGAATGACGTAGTGCTCCTCGAAGAGCAGCTCGCGTGTGCGCGCGTCGAGTTCGATGTCCTGGACCGGTGCGAATGTGGTCGGCACCTTGTCGTGGTTGCGCAGCGACAACAGCATGATCCAGTCGGCGCGCAGCGGGTGGAACGCGTCCTCGTTGTGCCATTCGAGATTTCCGGTCGAGCTGGAGCCGAGCTGCTGCTCTTCGTGGCCCGCGATGGGAAAGAGATCGAGGACCATTCGGCCGCGCTGCTGCGTCATATAGGAGACCGGGTCGCCGAGAAGGGATCCGAGCAGCATCAGGAGCGCCGAGGCCCGCTCCGCCTCGCGGCCGGCCGGGTCGTCGGTGTAGGCGGTGGGGGTCGGGCCGGCCAGCGCCTCGTCGACGGGCAGATTCGCCAGGAGCAGCCCGCCGTAGGGGCGGCCGGTGAGCCGGAAGCCGGTCAGCTGCGCCTTGACGCGTACGGGTATCTCATGGGCGAGCAGGGCGACTTCGTCGAGCCGGCGCTCCAGCGGCACACCGGGCGCGGCGTCCAGGGCTGCGTCGGCGAGCTCCCCGATCAGCGCTCTCTCCGCCTCGCTCAACTCCAGACAGGGAACATCGTCGGCGGCGCGCGGACGCAGTTCCTCCGCAAGTGCTTGAGAAATAGAGGCTATTGCGGTTCCCATGGAAATCTTCCCCTCGAATCCAGCAGCCACCCACCTTCCGGAGCTTGCTCACGTCGTGGCAGGTGTCGTTTATCCCGTGAGCAGTGTTTCTCGGCGCAAACCTACCGACCGGACCGAGCAGCCGTATCGGATTCGCGTTCGGACCTTCTGGGAGTCTGTGAACAGCGGCGATAGCGTCTCGCCGGCGAGACGGGCGCAGGGGGGCGATGCTTTCCCGACGAAACGAGGCAGCAGATATATGACGTATGCTCACCGGCCGCCGGACGCATGGGACGAACCGTGTCCGGTTTCACCCCTTCTCTCCCAGTCCTCTTGGGGGCGCAGGCTCTTTCCGGGGCGACAGCCGCGTTTCTCGTCCGATGCGGTCGGGGATATCGGGCCGCCGTACGCCGAGAACACCGCGCCGAATTACTCGCGTCATATGGGCGACGGCGTGCAGCCGCCGGACGTCACGCGCACCATGCTCTGGCTCCTGCTGAGCCGCACTCCCCCGCGCCCGGCCTCGCCGGACGCCGAACTGCGCACGGCGCTCGCCGCGCAGTGGAACAAGGACTTCACGCCTGTCGTGCCGCTGGACCGCGGCCAGGGCGCCGGCGGCGCCGCCCAGGAGCCGCTCGCGCAGGCCGTCCGCGCGGCGGCGGGCCACGGCTGGGCGTGGTGGCGGGAAGGGCCCGGCGCCTGGCGGCCCGAGCCGGCCGCCGAGGTGCTGCGCCGTCTGGACCTTTCCCCGGTGCGGCTGGACGTCCGGCCGCGGACGGACGGCGCGGACGACCTCCCGGCGCTCGCGCACGCGTTGCACCACCATGTGCGCCTGCGGACGCTTCTGCGCGCGGGCGCCGCCGGCACGCAGCGGCTCTCGGCCCTGCTCGCCGGCGGCGCCGAGCACGGGCCCGGCGGCAGCCCAGGCGCCGGCCCGGGCTCGGGCTCCGGATCCACATCCAGCGCCGGAGCTGGCGCCACTTCCGGCTCCGGCGAGCAGCGGCTGGCGCAGCCGTATGTGCTGCGCCGGGCCTGGCAGCTGATCTTCACCTCGGTCGACCAGCTCATCGCCCAAGGCGGCGAGTTGGCGCACTGGACGGTGCACTGCGGCCGGCCGCCGACGGGCTGCGCGGCACGGCAGCTGCTGTGTCTGCATCGCGCGGCCTTTCTCGCCGAGCGGCAGCAGGCGCTCGTGCTCGACCCCCGCCACAACGGCGGCCGGCTCCTGTTCCCCGCGGCCGGTCCGAGCGCGGGAGGCGGGTTCTCGGACGCCGTCGGCGCCGCGGCGGCCCACTTGGAGGCGATCAAGGCGCACCGTCACGCCTCGGAGCGCGAGCCCGACGCGCCGGAACGGACCGCCGAGGTGGCCGAGTCCCTGGAACGGGCCTGGCGGACCGTGGCCTCGCTCTTCCTGACGCTCGCCGAGCTGTCCCGGCAGACCGGGTCGGAGCCGGCCGCCGGTCTGTGGCGGCGGCTCGCCGACTCCCGTACGCCGCTCGACGCGGACCGGTCCGCCGACGACGTCGTGGCGGACACGGCGCGCTGGCTGGAGAGCGAGTTCCAGGCCGAGCCCGCGCCGCCCGGCTGACCGTCGCCCCGCTGTGGGACGCCGGACGGCTCCGGGGCACGAGCGCCCCGGAGCCGTCCGGCGTCAGCAGCTCTGGACGGCCCAGTTCCGCAGCCGCAGCTCCGCCGCGAGATCGCGCACCCGCTCGCGCACCACGAAGACCCGGACGCGGCCCGCCCGATGGTCCGTGGAGTGCTCGATGTCCACGTCCTCGATGTTGAACCCGGCGGCCGCCACATCGCCGAGGAGATGCGCCAGTTCGCCGGGGCTGTCCCCGACGGTCACCTCCACCGCCGAGAAGGCGCTCTGAGGCACTCCGTACTTCCCCGGGATCGCCGAGCGGCCGTCGACGCCCCTCTGCAGGGACTCCACCAGCCCGGCGCCGCCGGCGCGGCCGGTCTCCTCGTCGCATCCGGAGGCCAACTCGCGCAGGCCGTCGGCCGCTTCGCGCACGTCTGCGGCGAAGGCGTCCAGCACGGCCGCCACGGGACCCGCGTTGGCGGCGAGGACGTCGGCCCACAGCGCCGGGCTGCCCCCGGCGTCGCGGGTGACGTCCCGCAGCCCCTGTCCGGCCAGCCGCAGCGCGGACTCGTCCGCCTCCAGCAGCCGCGCCGCCGCGAGGCTGGAGATCAGATGAGGGGCGTGCGAGACCATGGCCAGCGCCCGGTCGTGGACCTCGGCGTCCAGCAGCACGGGCGTGGCGCCGCACAGCGCCACCAGCTCCAGGGCGCAGTTGAGGGCGAGCGTGCTGCTCGTCCGGCTCGGCACGAGGACCCAGGGACGCCCGTCGAACAGGTCCGCGCGGGCGGTGAGCGGCCCGGACCGCTCGCCGCCGGCCAGCGGGTGGCCGCCCACCACGGACGCGAGGTCGCATCCGAGCGCCTCGGTCTCCCGGCGGGGAAGGGACTTCACGCTGGCGACGTCGGTGTAGCAGCGGGCGAGGCCCTCTTTCTGCGACGCCGCGAGCACCGGGGCCACCTGGGTCGGCGGCACCGCGAGAACGGCGATGTCCACGACGTCCGGCGGCGGCCGCGTCGTGCCGGCGCCGAGCGCCTCCGCGGTGCGCGCCGCGACGGGGTCGACGTCGATCAGATGCGTGCCCACGCCGGCTGCCCGCAGGGCGAGTGCGATGGACGTGCCGATCAGGCCCGTTCCCACGATGGCCGCGGTGCGCATGGACTAGCCCCGCGGCACGAGGTCGTAGAAGCACATCCGCGGTCCCGCCGTGGCCCGCGTCAGGACGCGGCGGCACCTCAGCCGGGTCTGCTCGAAGATCGCGGCCCACTCCTTCCGGTCGACCGGGAACCCCTGGTCGGTCAGTACGTGCATGAGGAAGAAGTCCGAGTCGTTCTCGCGGTCGTCGTAGTACGGCTCGGGCTCGCCGATGAGCAGCATCTTCTCGCCGGTGAGGTATCCGGCGTACGCGTCGAGGATGTCCACGACCGCCTTGTCGCCGTCGCGGAAGTGCTCGTGCAGCACGCCTATCCCGCTGATGACCTCCGCTCCATGGCAGACCTCGGGCCAGGTGGAGGGGTCGAAGGCGTCGGCGACCACGAACTCCAGCCGGTCCTCGAGGCCGTGCTTCCGGGCGAGCTCGCGGGCCACCTCGACGGCCGCGGGAGCGATGTCCAGGCCCACCCCGGTGATCTCCGGGTCGCTCAGAGCGGCGTCCACGAGGAGCTGCCCCGCGCCGCAGCCGAGGTCCAGGATCCGCTTGGCGCCGCGGTCCCGCATCGCCTCCAGGATGATCGGCGTGTAGTACTTGGCGAACACGGTGCCGCAGTGCCGGCTGAGCGGGCCGTTGCTGCGGTGCACGTCCGCGCCGTACACCGCCGCTCCCGTCAGCAGATCGCCGGTGGCCTGGGTGACCGGGCCGTACGCCTCCACATAGAAGCCGAGGCGCGCCAGGGCGATCTCGGAGGTCAGCAGCTTCCCCTGGTGGGTGAGGAAGTACGAGCCCTGCCACTCCTCGAGCAGTCCGCGCACGACGAGGTAGCGCAGGATGTTCTCGCCGACGCGCTGGTTCATGCCGTCCAGGAGGCCGGTCCGGACGCTCCGCCTGCCGTCGCGCAGACGGGCGAGGACGCCCGTGTCGGCTATGGCGTGGATGACATGGCAGAGGTGCATGGCGCTGATGAGGTCGGGCATCGACGACGTCTGGAACTGCTGCCAGGTGTCGATCAGCGCCTCGTCGCGCAGCTCCAGGGTCTCGGTCCCGGCCGTCCCCGCTGCCTCAGTGACGATGTCCAAGGGTATTGCACTCCTCCGTCTTACCGAATGGGACACATTCCCCGTGCGGGATGTGGTGGTGCTGTCGGCGGGGAGCTCAGGCCGCGCTGTCGAGCACGGAAGAGATCCACTCCGTCAGGCTTTTGCTGCTTCGCCGCGCGGCCTGTTCCCAGCGCTTGACGCGCGCTTCCTCCAGCCGCAGGCTCAGGCTGACCTCCGGCCTCGCGGCGGGAGCGTCGTCCGGTGCGGTGCTGGCCCTGATCTGCCTGCGCAGCTCGGTCTTCGACCACTTCAGGCGGGCGGCGAAGTCCAGCCAGTGGTCCTGCTGGTCCTCGGGGAGGGACGCCACCTCCATATGGTGCTGGAACGTCAGATTCTCCCGCCTGCGCTGCGGAGCGAACTTCCGTGCCACCCAGGCGTAGTTCCGCAGAGTCTGGTAGTCGAGCAGCGTCTCTTTCATGGCTCGTTGATATCGGTCCCGGTATTTGCGCTGACCGAAGACGAGCCAGTCGCCTATCCACCAGGCCGATGAGTCCGACACCGCGAGAATCTGGTCCCCGATCCGGCACCAGGTCTCCAGTGCGAGGTCGTCCGGGAGCCGCAGCCGCGTGCGTTCCGTGGACGCCGACAGGTCGACGGCGAAGATTCCCGTGTGCTTTTGGTGCGGCGCCCCCGCGCTCTGCGCGCGGCGAGCGGCGATGGCCGACGTCTCGGTCAACACCTTGGTGTCCATCACAGAACCCCAAACGCTAGAAAGCCTCATTGAGCATGCCGAGAGGCTTTGAATTCACTTGACAGGGTCGATGAGATGAGCGTCCGTCAGGAACCGCTGACGGGCTCGGTCTTGGGCTGGGCCGGGCCCCATCCGGAGTCCGCGACGACCGCGGTCTGGCGGGCCTGCTCGAACGAGGCGACCGGAACGGCAATTCCGAGTGCGACGACGGCGACGGCCAGGACGGCGAAGTTCCTGATGAACGTATTCACAGCAATAGCCCCCATTTTCTGCGGAGTGGCTGATTCACTCCGTCGCCTCATGCTGTCCGCGGCGGGGGCCCGCGAGTAAGAAGGGAACTACTGCACGAATGTAAGCTGCATCATTGTGAACGATGCGCAACTATGTCCAGACCCAGACAATTGCGGCATAGTCCCGAACGTAGAACCGTGCGGGGCGGCGTTACAGCTCTACCGCAGAGCACTGACCGAGGGCAGCCTGCCGACGCAGGAGAGCCGGGCCTGCCTTTTCACCCTTCAACTGGTGAGCGAACGGTCCAGCGAGCCGGGCGTCGCCTATCCCGTCCCGCCGACCGCGGCCGCGGTGTCCGTACTGCGCCCGCTGCGGGAGCAGCTGGACGAGCACCGCAGGGCCGAGCGGTCTCTGCGGGCGGCGTTCTCGCAGTTCGACGCCGTCTACAACGAGGCCCGGCGGCAGGAGGAGCCGCCGTTCACCCTGCTGTTGGGCGGCACGGCCATCACCAACACGCTGGAGGCGGCCGTGGACGACTGCCGGGAGGAGCTGCTGACGGCCCAGCCCGGCGGCGGCCGTCCCGTGGAGCATCTGGTCGACGCCCTGGACCGCGATATGCGGCTGCTCTCGCGGGGAACGCGCCAGCGCACCATCTACCAGCACACGGTCCGCGCCCACCCGCCCACGCTCGCCTACATCGAGCAGGTCGTGGCCGCGGGCGCCGAAGTGTGCACCCTGGCCGAGGTGTTCGAGCGCGTCATCATCTGCGACCGGGAGGTCGCGTTCATCCCCGTCTCCGACGACCGCGGGGCGGCGGCGCTCGAGGTGCGGCATCCGGCGGTGGTCCGCTTTCTGACGCAGACCTTCGAGCGCGACTGGGCGCGCGCCATCGCGGTGGACGAGCAGAGCGCCGCGCACAAGCCGTCGGCGGTCATCTCCGACACCCAGCGCACGATCTTGCAGGCCATCGTCTCCGGGGAGACCGACGAGTCGATCGCCCGCCGGCTCGGCATGAGCCGCCGCAGCGTCGCGGTGCATGTGCGCAAGGTTTCCGAGCAGTTGGGCAGCCGCAGCCGCGGCCAGCTCGGCTATCTGATCGCGACCTCGGGGGTACTCGACGGCCATGTGGAGTGACCGTGCGGCGGGGCCGGGCGGCGCCACGCCGCTCGGCTACCGGCGCGCGCCGGCCGCCCGCAGGGTCAGGGCCGCGGCCAGCCCGAGCACCGCGATGGCCGCGCCCGACAGCCGCAGCGCCCCGACCGCGCCGAGCGCCGCCACCAGCGGTCCGCCGAGCGCGGTGCCCAGGGGCACCGACAGCACGCGGACCGCGGAGCTCGCGGCCAGCGCCTGCGGCAGCAGGGCGCTGGGCGCGGAGCGCTGGAAGAGCGTGGTCGACAAGGACGCGTACGGCGGCCACAGCAGCCCGGCGCATCCGAAGCAGACGACCGACACGGCGGTCGGCGCGCCGAGGCCCATCGGCAGCATGAGCGTCCCGAAGCCGATGACGATGCCCACCGTGGTGGGCCACAGCCGCATCCTGCTGAGGAAGCCGGTGAGCACCGATCCGACGACGGCGCCGATGCCGAAGGCCGTGTAGAACGCGGCCAGCACGCCGGCGGACGCGTCCAGGTCGTCCGACACGTGCAGGGGCAGCGCCACGTACACCGGGCCGAAGAGGAAGAAGAAGACGAAGCTCAGGGCCAGCAGCCCGGTCAGCGCGGGAGTGCGCCGGATGACGGCGAAGCCCGCCGACCGCGACGCCTGGTCCTCGTCGGGCTGCGGCACGCTGTCCTTGGGGACGGCGACGAGGAAGGTGAGCGCGAGCACCAGGAAGGTCGCGGCGTCCACGGCGAGCACCGTCGCCGGGCCCCCGAAGACGATGAGGAGGGTGGCGAGCGGCGGGCCCGCCACCGTGGCTATGGAGCCCACCCCGGAGAGCACGGCGTTGCCGGCCAGGTGATCGCGCTCCGGCAGGACGCGGGCGAGCATCGTGTAGACGCCGGCCTGGCCCCAGGAGTGCAGTACGGAGGAGAGCGCGAGGAGGGCGACGTACCCATGGATGCTGAGCGCGTCGAAGGCGTGGAACACGGGGATCGCGCCGAGGGCGCCGGCGCGTAACGCCGCGTCCCAGCCCGCCAGTCGAGCGGGCGGACGGTGGCGCAGCCACCGGCCGAGCAGCAGGGCGCCCGCCGCCCCGGACAGGGTGTACGCCGCCGCGGCCAGCGCGACCCACACGCCCCGGTCCGCGGCCGGCGCCAGCTCGATCGCCAGCCAGCTGACCGCGACCACCGCCATTCCGTCGCCGAGCGAGGAGACCGTGAATCCGGGAAGGATCCGCCGCAGCGTCGTGTGGCTCACCACCGGCCAGTACGGCGAAGAACGCATCACACGGCTCAGGGCCAGGACCACGGGTACCTCCATCACGTTGCGGAACGCACAGTGCCGACCCTTCCCCGGGACAGCCGGAACCAGGGCGTCTCTTCACTGTCGGCGGAACTGCGGATGCCGGGCCCGGGCGGGCCCGGCATCCGCCGGCCTCATACGGCGGGGCGCCGGATCACGGCCGCTCGCCGGGCAGATAGGTGAACTCGAATTCAAGGCCGTTGACGTCGAAGGCGTAGAAGCTCTCGACGCCGTCGCCGTCCACGACGATGTCCGTGGCCGCCTCTCGCCGGGCGAAGGAGTGCGCCCCTGACTCGTACACCGACGTCCACTTGGCGTGCCAGGAGCGCAGCTCCTCGGGCGTGCCCGCCTCGATGCAGATGTGCTGGTACTGGTTGCTGTCGGCCGGCGGGAGCACGCCGTGCTCGGGACCGCGGGTGAAGAGGTGGAAGCGCAGACCGCCGGCCACCACCTCGGCCAGTCCCGACAGGCCCGGAAGGCGCTCCATGCTCAGATCGGAGAAGGCGTTCAGGGTCCACTTCACCTCCGCGCCGAAGAACTCCCGGTACCAGGCGATGCTGGCGTCCAGGTCGCCGGTCTGCACGGCGATGTGGTGCAGGCTCAGCCGCGCCGGGTCGGCCCCTGTCGCCGAGGCCTCCAGAACGGCGGCGCCAGATGCGTCGGACATGTCGGTCTCCCTTGTCTGTGGTCGGACCTGTCTGTGGTCGGATCAGCGGCAGGCGGCGTACGTCTGACGGCCGCGGGGACTTGCGGCCGCGCGCAGCAGGCCGGCCTCCTCGTCCACCGCGACGGCGCAGACCTTGCCCAGCGAGTACTCGGCGGCCAGCTCCACGTCGTGCCCTCGGGAGCGCAGTTCCTCGACGACCTCCGGGTCGCAGTTGCGCTCGACGGCGAGCACCTTCGGCCGCGACTCGTGCGGGGTGAACGAGGCGGAGAAGTGGTCGGTGTGGAAGGCGAGCGTCTCCGTCGCGGCCTGGAGCCCGAGGCCGAAGTCCACGGAGGCCAGGAAGAACTCCAGGGTCCACTGGTCCTGGCGGTCGCCGCCGGGGGTGCCGAAGGCCATGAACGGCTTGCCGTCCTTGAGCACCAGCGTCGGGCTCAGGGTCGTCCGCGGACGACGGCCGGGGCCGACGGTGTTGGCGTGGCCCTCCTGGAGGGTCATGGTCTGGCCGCGTGTGCCGAGCGAGAGGCCGAGGCCCGGCACGACCGGCGAGCTCTTCAGCCAGCCCCCGCTGGGCACCGCGGCGACGAGGTTGCCGAAGCGGTCGGCGACGACGATCGTGCAGGTGTCGTTCCGGGCGGCGGTGGCCTTGACGACGGTGGGGAGCCCGTTGGCGAGCTGCGCCATCCAGCTGCCGTCCGCCACCGGCCAGTCCACGTCCGCCTGTTCGGGCACGAACGGCGTACGGCCGCCGGGCGAGCCCGGCCGCAGCGCGTCGGCTGCCTTGACGTCCACCAGGGCGCGGCGGGCCGCGGAGTACTCGCTGCTCAGCAGGGTGTCGAGCGGGACGTCGCTGTGGTCCGGGTCCCCGTACCAGGCCTCGCGGTCGGCGAAGGCGAGCTTGGCGCACTCGGTGACGGTGTGGATGTACTCCGCGCTGCCCAGGCCCATGCCCTTGAGGTCGAAGCCCTCCAGCAGCGCCAGCTGCTGGAGGAAGACCGGGCTCTGCGACCAGGGCCCGGGCTTGTGGACGGTGAGTCCGCGGTACTCGAGGCTGCTCGGGCTCTCGACCGTGGCCCGCCAGTCCGCCAAGTCCTGCCCGGTCAGCAGCCCCTTGTGGCGCCGGCCCGTGGCGTCCAGGACGGCGGTCGAGGAGACGAAGGCGTCGATCGCCTCCGCGACGAACCCCTGGTAGAAGGCCTTCTCGGCGGCGGCGATCTGCGCCTGCCGGCCGCCGGAGGCGGCGGCCGCCTCGCTCAGGAGCCGCTTGTAGGTCGCGGCGAGCGCGGGGGTGCGGAAGCGGGAGCCGGCCTTGGGGGGACGGCCGTTCGGCAGATAGACCCGCCCGGACTCGGTCCACTCCGTCGCGAACAGCGGCGCCAGCACCTCGATGGCGTCGGCGGCGCCGGGCAGCAGGGGGAAGCCGTTCTCGGCGTAGCCGATCGCGTAGTCGAGGACGTCGGCCAGCGGCAGGGTGCCGTGCTCGGCGAGCATCCGCATCCAGGCGCCGAAGGCCCCGGGCACCACGGCGGGCAGCAGACCCGAGCCCGGTATGTACTCAAGGCCCAGCGACTTGAAGTGGTCGGCGGTGGCGGCCTGCGGCATCGGCCCCTGTCCGCAGATCACCTGGACCGAGTCCGTGGCCGCGGAGTAGGAGACGATCGGCACGTCTCCGCCGAGGCCGTTGAAGTGCGGCTCCACCACCTGGAGGACGAATCCCGCGGCCGCGGCGGCGTCGAAGGCGTTCCCGCCCTTCTCGAGCACCGACATGGCGGCCGCCGACGGCAGCCAGTGTGTGGAGGAGACGGCTCCGAACGTGCCGCTCAGCTCCGGCCTGCCCGCGTTCACTTCACGCACCACCCTTTGCGTCGGCCGTGCTCATCGCGTCCACCAGGCTCTTGGGACGCATATCGGTCCAGTGGGACTCGATGTACTGGAGACAGTTCTGACGCATTCCTTCGTGGACGATGCTCCAGCCCTGGGGGACATCGGCGAAGGCGGGCCAGAGGGAATGCTGATTCTCATCGTTGGTGAGCACGAGATAACTGCCTTCCTCGTCCTCGAATGGGTTGCTCATCGTCACGCTCCATTGTTTTCCGCTCGTCTCGCCGGCGGGACACGACGCTACCCTGGCGCATGCCCGGAATCCGGCTGACAGTTGAGGAGATATCCGTGGGAGACACGTATCCGACCACGTTCGAGAAAACCTTTGCGGACCCCCGGATGCCTGCGGAGGATCGGGCGGCGCGCATGGCCGATCCCCTGTTCGGGACGGTGTTCACCGAGCACATGGCCACCGTCCGGTACATCGAGGGGAAGGGCTGGCACGACGCTCGGATCCAGCCCTTCGGCCCGATGGGGATGTCTCCCGCAACCGCCGCGCTGCATTACGGGCAGGAGATATTCGAGGGCCTCAAGGCCTATCGCACGCCGGACGGCCGCGCCCAGCTGTTCCGGCCCGAGGAGAATGCCCGCCGACTGCGGGAGTCGGCCGCGCGGCTCTCCATGCCGGAGGTCCCGGAGAGAGTCTTCCTCGACGCGATCGGCGAACTGATCGCGGTGGACCGGGAATGGCTGCCCGCCGGGCCGGGCACGAGTCTGTATCTGCGTCCCTTCCAGTTCGCCTCGGAGGAGTTCCTCGGGGTGCGTCCGGCCGTGGAGTATCTCTTCGGTGTGATCGCCTGCCCGGTCGGCGCGGCTTTCCCCGGCGGCGCGGCGCCGATCAGCGTCTGGGTGTCCACCGCGTACACCCGGGCCGCTCCCGGCGGCACCGGCGCGGCCAAGTGCGCGGGCAACTACGCCGCTTCGATGGCGGCGCAGACGCAGGCCCGCGAGGCGGGCTGCGACCAGGCGGTCTTCCTGGACGCCGTGGAGGGGCGCTGGGTGGAGGAGCTGGGCGGAATGAACCTGTTCTTCGTCTTCGACGACGGCGCCGTGCTCACCCCGCCGCTCAGCGGGACGATCCTGCCCGGCATCACGCGCGACTCGGTCGTCACGCTCGCCCGCGACGCCGGCCACCCGGTCCTCGAACAGCCCTACTCCCTCGCCCAGTGGCGCGCCGACGCCGCGGACGGACGGCTGCGCGAGGTCTTCGCCTGCGGCACCGCCGCTGTCGTCACCCCGGTCGGCACGGTGCGCTCGGCGGACGGGGAGTTCGCCGTCGGCGGGGGCGCGGCCGGTCCGGTGACCGAGAGGCTGCGCGCCACGCTCACCGGGATCCAGTACGGACGCGCGGCGGACCCGTACGGCTGGACCAGGCGGCTCGACGGCTAGCGCGGCGCCGCGGAGGCCGGGCCGTCGCACGCGTCG